>DAOUPU010000072.1 GCA_030625995.1 Flavobacteriaceae bacterium | reverse complement strand
CCGAAGAATTGAAAAAGTTGCGTCTAACAATTTACAGCCTTCAGACGTATAGGTTAAAACACTAAACATCAGTTTATTCAGTTTGATACCTCAATGGTTGGCCATGTGGTTTATTGCTAATTTTTTTTTAATATGCCATTTGAAATCGGCGGTTTGAATTTTACAAAACTGCCTTCTTAATGATCCAAATTACAAGTCAAAACCGCTAACTCAACAAGACTGTATATCGCCCTGATTTTTCTTAATATTTTTTTTTAAATCACCCGAAACACAGTTTATTGAAATTGTAATCCGGTGAAATTTCAATCGGTTCTGAATCTTTTCGAAACAGTCTTGCGTTCAGGTTGCCCTTTAAAATTATATCCTCTCCATTTACTTCCAGCCAACTCCCCTCTCTCAATCCAATGACAGGCAGCTGATTATACGTATGAAATTCTCTAATTCTTGTTTCTCGTGTTTCTCCTTTATGTTTTGAATCAGGGTCAGGATCCTGATAATGAGGATTTATGTTAAACGGGATTGAACCCAAGGTTCGGAAACTCTCAGGATAAACAATTGGCATATCGTTGGTGGTTTTCATATTGATTCCGGTAATATTACTCCCCGCACTCGTTCCAAAATACAAGACACCTTCTTCAATCGCCTTTTTTAAGGCAGGAAATAAATTTTGTCGATGCAATTCATTGACCAATACAAAGGTATTTCCTCCTCCGGTAAAAATTGCCTTAGAATTTTCAATTGCTGTCATTGGGTTATCAAATTCATGTATCCCTTTAACCATAATACCAATTTTTGCAAAAGCTCTGGCTGCAATATTCGTGTATTCATTATAACTGATTCCCCCCGGGCGGGCATAAGGAATAAAAATAATTTCATCAATTCCTTTATAAAATCGACGCAATGTTGGCAAAATATATTCCAAATAGCCACTTCCATAAACAGTTGAAGTGCTTGCAATGATCATTTTCTTCATACAGAAGTATTTAGATTCAAATATAAATAAAGATTTACTTTGACAAAAATGGCACTACCACTAATTTAATAGAATCTTTACAAATGTGATAATGAGCAAATGCTGTAATATTATAATGAAATTTTCACATCTCTCATAAAACATACTTAATCAATGGTTTAACGTTTCAATATTGACACAATATAAAATTTCTTGAAACCAACTATTCCCAAGACGGGCAATAGGGGTATTTCGCTGGTTTTTAACTAAAAATCAGAAATCGGTGATCACCATTTCAGGGATGTTCATATTTCCTTAGACATTGATTTATTCTTGTTTCTTTTATCTTTTATCTTTTCCCTTTTTACTTTTAACTTTAAACTTTTACCTTTGCTCACATGCAAGCAGAAATCATAACCATTGGCGATGAAATTTTGATCGGTCAGATCACGGATACCAATTCTAAATGGATTGCCGAACAATTGAACATCATAGGAGTTTCTGTATATCAGATCACTTCTATTCAAGATGAAAAAGAACATATTTTTAAAGCGATTGCCGAGGCAGAAGGAAATGCTGAAATCATTATATTAACTGGTGGTCTGGGACCAACAAAAGATGATATTACCAAACATACACTTGCAAGTTATTTTAATGATGAATTAATTTTTCAGGAACATATTGCCGATCATATCAAGCATCTCTTCGCCAAGATAAATTATGCCTACACAGATATGGATCTGCAACAAGCCATGTTACCAAGTAAAGCAACTATTTTAAAAAATGATTGGGGTACAGCTTCCGGAATGTGGTTTGAGCATAATGGAAAAGTAATTGTTTCACTTCCCGGGGTTCCTAATGAAATGAAGGGATTGATGAGAGACCACGTATTAACAAAATTACAAGAGTCCTTCCATTTACCTGTTATCATTCACAAAACTTTACTCACTTATGGCATGGGAGAAAGTAATGTGTCCAGAAGAATAGAAAATTGGGAAACCAATCTACCTGAAATGATAAAATTGGCTTATTTGCCTTCTTACGGGAGGTTGAGATTGCGATTAACCGCAAAAGGAGAAAATAAAGAACTTTTAGAAAATTCAATAGCCAAAGAAATAGAGAAACTCCAAAAAATAATAGGCGATATTCTTGTAGGCTTTGATGAGACAGAGACCATTGAAGAAGTTATAAATAAATTATTGACAGACAAAGGTCAAACTTTGAGTATTGCTGAAAGCTGTACAGGTGGTAATATTGCAAAAATGATCACCTCGGTGGCAGGAGCCTCCAATTTTTTTAACGGATCATTGGTTGCCTATTCCGCGAAAATTAAAACTGACGTTCTTCATATATCCAAAAAAACCATCAAGGATCATACGGTAATTAGTGCGGAAGTAGTAAGGAAAATGGCCTTGAATTCTAAGAAGTTGTTCAACACCGATTATGCAATTGCAACTACCGGAAATGCCGGTCCCACAGTGGATAAATCAGACAAAACAGTTGGAGTCGTTTTTATTGCCATTGCAAGTCCAAATAGAGTTTTGATCGAGGAATTTAACTTTGGAAAGCCCCGGGAAAAAGTAATCCTCAGAGCATCCGTTAAGAGCCTGGAAATGTTGCGTCAAGAAATTTTAAAAAACACTTAAAATAGTTTGTTAGATAGGCAAAGAATTTATATTTTTGCACCTCGTTTTAAAAGAACAAATTAAACAGATAAGAAATGTCAAGAGTTTGTGAGCTTACAGGAAAAAAAGCAATGGTAGGAAACAACGTTTCTCACGCTTTGAACAGAACCAAAAGAAAATTTAAAGTAAACTTGGTAAAAAAACGTTTTTATTTACCTGAAGAAGATAAATGGATAACTTTAAAAGTTTCTACGAGAGCATTGAAAAACATCAACAAAAAAGGTGTTGAAGCTGTAATTAAGGAAGCAAGAGCTAACGGTTATTTAAAAAAATAGGAAGAAATGGCAAAGAGTAAAGGCAATAGAATTCAAGTTATTTTAGAATGTACAGAGCATAAAGCTTCAGGAAAATCTGGAACGTCTCGATACATTACTACAAAAAACAAAAAAAATACTCCGGATAGATTAGAAATTAAAAAATTCAATCCTATCCTGAAGAAAATGACAGTTCATAAAGAGATAAAATAATTTAGAGTCATGGCAAAGAAAACAGTAGGATCAATACAAACAGGATCTAGGAGATTAACTAAAGCTATCAAAATGGTTAAGTCTGATAAATCAGGTGCTTATATATTTGTTGAAAGCATTATGGATCCTTCAAAAGTAAATGAGTTTTTGAGTAAAAAATAAAATTTACTGCGATTTACAATATAAAAGCTATTTTCAGTAAAATGAAAGTAGCTTTTTTGTTTTATCTTTGCCCTAATTATTTTTTAGGCGTTTGCCGTGCTTTCCGTTATATCTTTTTCACTTAAAAAAGCAAAAAAGGATGTCACTCCTATCACTAACGCAGACGACACGATTAGAAAATAAAATTCTCAAGACCTAGGCATGTTACATGCTTAACTGGTCCAACTGGAATTCAAGAAACTATAAACAACAAGCAAGAAATGGGTTTATTTAAGAATATTTTTTCCAAAGACCGTACTAAGGACGAAGCCAAAAAAAAAGAGAGCTTAGACAAAGGTCTGGAAAAATCGAAAACCTCTTTTTTTAATAAATTAACGAAAGCTGTTGCCGGTAAATCCACCGTTGATGCAGAGGTATTAGATAATTTAGAGGAAATTCTTGTTACTTCCGATGTCGGTGTGGAAACTACCTTAAAAATAATCGACAGAATTGAAGATCGCGTTGCCAAGGATAAATATTTCGGCACTGATGAACTCAATAGGATCTTACGGGAAGAAATTGCCGGCTTATTAGCGCTAACTAATGTTGGTAATGAAACCGATTTTGTAATTCCTGAGAATTCAAAACCGTATGTAATTATGGTTGTTGGAGTGAATGGTGTTGGCAAAACAACCACTATAGGTAAATTGGCTTCCCAGTTCAAAAAACAAGGATTGAAAGTTATGCTTGGGGCAGCCGACACCTTTCGTGCAGCAGCAATAGACCAATTACAAATATGGGCAGACAGAGTTGATGTACCTATGGTCAGACAAGAAATGGGATCTGACCCGGCATCTGTAGCCTTTGACACCCTCGAATCAGCAATCAAACAAGATGCTGATGTGGTAATCATTGACACAGCAGGGCGTTTGCACAATAAGGTTAATTTGATGAATGAGCTCACTAAAATAAAGCGGGTTATGCAAAAGGTTACTCCTAATAAACCTGATGAGGTACTTTTGGTACTGGACGGTTCCACCGGACAAAATGCCTTCGAACAGGCCAAACAATTTACCAAAGCCACCGAAGTAACTGCCTTAGCAATTACCAAGTTAGACGGAACCGCCAAGGGTGGTGTTGTGATTGGAATATCCGATCAATTTCAAATTCCTGTAAAATATATCGGCGTTGGTGAAGGACTCGATGATTTACAAGTTTTTAATAAGATTGAATTTGTGGATTCTTTCTTCAATTAGTAAGAAGAAAGTAGTAAAGAGCAAGGAGTAAGATTAAGAAGATAGAATGAGTAATAATATAAGCTTTAAGAATTTGATATTATGGCAGAAAGCCCATGCTCTGGTTCTTGAAATTTATAAAATTACCCCTTCTTTGCCTAAATCTGAACAATTTGGAATTATTAATCAGATCCAAAGAAGTGCTACTTCTGTACCGGCTAATATTGCAGAAGGATATGGTAGAATCAGTAAGAAAGAAAAAATTCAAGAAAACCTCACAGAGGTATCAAAAATATTAAATTCATACATCAAAAAAATGAAAGAAAGTATGTAATCTACTTCTTTCTTCTTACTATTTACTTCTTTTATAATGAGAACCAAAACATCCAAACAGAATAAAATAAATGTCGTCACTTTAGGTTGTTCTAAAAATATCTATGACAGCGAAGTTCTAATGGGACAACTAAAAGCAAACGATAAAGATGTTGTTCATGAAGATGAGAATGACGAAGGCAATATAGTCGTTATCAATACCTGCGGATTTATTGGTAAGGCCAAGGAGGAATCCATAAATACTATTTTGCATTATGTGGATAAGAAAGAAGCTGGAGAAGTAGATAAAGTATTTGTAACCGGTTGTTTAAGTGAGCGTTACAAACCTGATTTAGAAAAAGAAATAAAAAATGTAGATCAATATTTTGGCACACATGATCTGCCAAATTTATTGAAGGCATTGGAGGCCGATTATAAACATGAGTTGCTAGGAGAGCGCTTAACCACCACACCAAACCATTATGCTTATCTAAAAATTGCCGAGGGATGTGACCGTCCCTGCTCCTTTTGTGCCATTCCTTTAATGAGAGGAAAACATATCTCCACTCCAATGGAGGAAATTGTTATCGAAGCGACCAAATTAGCAGAGAAAGGAGTTAAAGAGTTAATCTTAATTGCTCAGGACCTTACCTACTATGGACTCGATATTTATAACAAAAGGGCATTGGCAGATCTGCTAAAAGAACTCGTTAAAATAGACGGAGTAGAATGGATCCGATTGCATTATGCCTTTCCTACCGGATTTCCGATAGATGTTCTGGAGGTAATGAAAAAAGAACCAAAGGTTTGCAACTATTTAGACATTCCCTTACAACATATCAGCACCGAGCTTCTAAAATCTATGCGACGAGGAACAAGTTCTGAAAAAACAATTGCATTGATCGAACAATTTAGAGAAAAAGTACCGGACATGGCCATTCGAACTACTCTGATCGTTGGTTATCCAGGTGAAACGGAAGAACAATTTGAAGAACTAAAACAGTTTGTAATAGATTCAAAATTCGAGCGACTAGGTTGTTTTACCTATTCTCATGAAGAAAATACACATGCCTTTGCCTTAGAAGACAGTGTCCCTGAAAAAATAAAAGAACAACGCGTTTCTGAAATAATGGAAATTCAAAGCCAGATCTCCTTCGATCTGAATCAAGCCAAAGTAGGCAATATTTATAAATGTATTTTTGACAGAATGGAAGGAAATAACTTTATAGGAAGAACTGAATTCGATAGCCCTGATGTTGATAATGAGGTACTTGTAGATGCGAGCAAGCACTATATACAGATAGGACAATTCATCAATATAAAAATTACGGAAGCAACTGATTTTGATCTTTATGGAGAACCTTTGGTTAGTTAATCAACTCATCTGATGACTATATCCGTTCCCTATAAGTCATCTGATGAGTAAGTAACTAAATTTGAGATCAATTAAATAACTGTAAGGAAAACGTTTTATAATGTCTATTATAATTATTAAATTGTCTGACGAAATTGTGGTAGATTCTATCCTATAAATTAATACTTATTGCGTGTCAACTAAACAATCGATTACTTTTAAAGATACAGGCTATTTCTCGAAAATAATTTGCGATTATTTAGAAGAAAAAGAGAGCCTGCAAAAATTTTATAATCACTTCCCCAATATAAGTGGGTTTGAAAAGCAAATTGAAATCCGTTTGCTGAAGAACAAACTTTTGGATAGAAAAATCCTCGTTCAAACACTACTAAAGAAATATAAAAAGATCCCAACTTCTACCAAGAGTAAAAATAATATTGAAAGCCTTCTAAAGGAAAACACTTTTACTATAACTACAGGTCATCAACTCAATTTGTTTACCGGACCCTTGTATTTTTTGTATAAAATAATTTCAACAATTAATTTAACGATCCAACTTAAAAAAGAATTTCCGGAAAACAATTTTGTTCCTGTTTACTGGATGGCTACGGAAGATCACGATTTTGAAGAAATTCAATATTTTAATTTTCAAGGCAAAAAGATAAAATGGAAAAGAGAGGCAGCAGGTGCTGTTGGCAGGCTTAGTACAGAAGGTTTAGAAGCAGTTTTAAATGACCTTTCAAAAAAATTAGGAACAGGTACGAACGGGATCGTCATCAAATCTCTTTTTAAACGATCTTACCTTGAACATAACAATTTGGCGGATGCCACGCGTTTCTTAGCCAATGAACTTTTTGGAGCCTATGGTTTGGTAATTATGGACGCTGACAATAAGGACTTAAAAAAGAGATTTATTCCCTTTATCAAAGAGGAGTTGCTGCAACAAACTTCCCATAAAGAGGTTTCTGATACCATCGGAAAATTAGGCCAAGACTATAAAATTCAGGTGAATCCAAGAGAAATAAATTTATTTTACCTGGATGATAATTTGAGAGAACGAATAATTTTTGAGGAAGATACCTACAAAGTAAATAATACCAATTTAACATTTACGAAAGAAAGCCTCATGAAGGAGGTTGAGGAAAGTCCGGAAAAATTTAGCCCAAATGTTTTACTCCGTCCCTTATATCAAGAAGTGATTTTGCCAAATCTTTGTTATATCGGTGGTGGGGGTGAGTTGGCGTATTGGTTCGAGCTAAAAAAATATTTTGATGCAGTAGATGTGCCCTTCCCTATTCTATTATTGCGAAACTCTGCTGTACTCTGTACGCCAAAACAGGTGAAAAAAATGAAGAGATTGAACATTTCTAAGGAAGATATTTTTGCCAAACAAAATGAATTGATCAACAGAAAGATAAAAGACATCTCCGATATCAGTATTAATTTTACAGAGCAAAGATCTCAACTTGAAAAAATGTTTTTCGATTTGAAAATCTTGTCCAACGAAACGGATACTTCTTTTTTAGGCGCGGTAAATGCACAAGAAAAAAAACAGATCAATGGAATTAATAAATTAGAAAAACGACTTCTAAAGGCGCAAAAAAGGAAGATGAAGGAAGTTGTAGATCGTATAATAGCATTGCAAGATCAGATTTTTCCAAATCAGAGTTTACAAGAGCGAAATACGAATTTTTCAGATTTCTACCTGAATTATGGAGAAAGCTTGATACCCATTTTATTTAAAACCTTACAACCTCTTGAATTAAAATTTGACCTCATAGAAATTTAACAATTTGATAGATGTTCTTTCTTCCAGCCTGTCCCTTTAATGAGTAATAATTATCCCCTAACTATATTTTTCTAAATTCACTTTTTTGCGTATTTTTATAACTCACTAAACCAAAACCATGGGAAAAGGAAAAAATAAAAATAAAGGCTTGAAAAACATCGAACCCAAAAAAAAAGACACCCGAAAGATAAGTCTTGAGATCTATGAAAAAGAGCTTGCTAAGCTACAGATCGAACTCGTAAAATTACAAGAATGGATCAAACAGGAACAATTAAAGATTGTCGTATTATTTGAAGGTCGGGATGCGGCAGGCAAGGGTGGTGTTATTAAAAGAATTTCTCAGAGCTTAAATCCCAGAGTTTGTAGGGTAGTTGCTCTTGGCACACCCACAGAAAAAGAGAAAACCCAGTGGTATTTTCAACGTTATGTACCTCACTTGCCTGCAGGCGGAGAAATGGTTCTGTTTGATCGAAGTTGGTATAACAGAGCTGGAGTTGAGCATGTTATGGAATTTTGTACTACTGGCGAATACCATGAATTTATGCGAACTTGCCCTGATTTCGAACGTATGCTCATCCGATCGGGTATTGTATTGATAAAATACTGGTTCTCGGTTTCCGATGAAGAGCAAGAAGATCGCTTTCAATCGAGAATTGACGATCAGACAAAGCATTGGAAATTAAGCCCAATGGATATTATTTCACGCGATAAGTGGTTGGAATACAGTAAAGCCAAAGATGAAATGTTTAAATATACAGATACCAAACAGTCACCCTGGTTTGTTGTAGCTGCCGACAATAAAAAAAGGGCCCGCCTGAACTGCATTAGTCACTTGTTGAGTAAAATTCCCTATCGGGAAGTAGATCGAGAAAAAATGGTTCTCGCCCCAAGAAAAAAAGAAGAAGGATATATCCGGCCTCCTTTTTCTGACCAGACTTTCGTACCTGAAGTATTTTAATAAAAAACAAATCAGATGAATGATATGTTGAAACGGAATAAACAAAATGCAATTGCTTTTTATAAAATGTCCTATGAAGGGAATCCTAAAAAAGCTGTTGATCTATTTGTTGGGAATGAATATATTCAACATAATCCTTTGGTCGGAGATGGAATTCAACCATTTATTGATTACTTTGATAGAATGACAAAAGAATATCCAAACAAATCTATTGAGTTTGTACGAGCAATTGCGGAAGGGGAATTAGTTGCTCTTCACACACATCAGATATGGCCTGACAACGTAGAATATGTAACTATGGATTTTTTTAGATTTGATAATAATGGAAAAATAGTGGAGCATTGGGATACAATGCAAGAGATTCCAGAGAAATCAGCACACAAAAATACTATGTATTAAACAAATGAATTTATTCCCTTTATCGAAACCCTTGATATGGATGGATTCAACCGGATTTAGTATAATATTCCTACCGACATTGTAAATAGAGAACCTGATGAATTTACGGAATATGATGAGGTAAGTATAATAGATTTTTAAAAATTAAACCTGTCACGAAAAATTACGGAAAAACAAATAAATTAAAAAACCAAATCATGAGTGAAGAAATAATAATAGATTACGGACCATTAACAGAATTAATTGGAGTTTGGAAAGGAGACAAAGGAATGGATATAGCTCCTGAACCCGATGGCACAGAAGAAAACCCTTATTATGAAACTATAACAATTACAGAAGGCGGTACTCTGGATAATGCTGAATCACAAACCTTATCCGTATTATTTTACCGTCAAATTGTGAAAAGAAAATCAAATGATGAAGTATTTCATGACCAAACCGGATATTGGCTGTGGGATCCCCGGGAGAAAGTTGTAATGCATACCTTGACAATTCCCAGAGCTGTATGTTTGATCGCAGGAGGATCTCATAATGGAGAGAAAGATGCTGATGGTAATATCATGATCGAGGCAGCTGCCGGTATCGAAAATAAGGATTGGGGTATTGTTCAATCGCCATTTATGCAAAAGAACGCGAAAACAACAGATTTTCAAATTAAAGTCATTGTTGGAAACGGTAAAATGACCTACGCAGAAACAACCATGTTAGACATTTACGGAAGAGTATTTGAGCACACGGACGAAAATGAATTGATACGCCAGTGATTAAATTGTTACTTTTTTATTTTCCCTGTTAAAAAACTGACTTTTTTACTTATAGGATTTCCTGAACTGCGTCGAAGTAATGTTACCTGACCGGTATGCCATATTGCATCGGCAATTGGACCATTAATACTATTCCAAAAAGGATGTTCGCTTTCGCCCCTGCTTGAAATAATATGCATATTAAAATCGGTTAAACTTGTAGCTTTTTGTAAAATTTCACTTGCTTTTTTAAGATTCTCAAGCGTTTCCCTGCGTTTTTGTTCGTAAGTCAATTCCGGCTGTTGTTTGGTAAAATTGCTTGGAACTTTAAGTGTCGCATTAACAATAACTATTGACAATCCTAAAATATGGTCAATAGTTTGTAGTGTAGTTCGGGAACTATCTGTTGGTTTATAATCCAGATCCACTTCACGCAGACCTTCCGTTGCCCATCGATATCTAAAACCTAAACCATCCACCATTCTCGCGGCCACTGTACCGGCAGAATAAGTTTCATAATATTCAGGTACTTC
>DAOUPU010000156.1 GCA_030625995.1 Flavobacteriaceae bacterium | reverse complement strand
TAATTATTAGAAGTTTTAAGAAGTGTTTTTGCACCTATATAGAGATTTTTATTCTCAATAATTCTTTTTTTAATTGTAAGGATGAATTATAATGGATACCGTGAATTCCAAATTTTCTTGCAGTCCTTATATTGTCAAAATTATCATCGATAAAAACACAATTTTCAGGACTTAATTCATACCGTTCTAAAAGTATATCGTATATTTTTGGCAATGGTTTTCTGGTCTTTTCATCACCCGAAACTACGATTCCTTCGAAAAGTTTTAAAAATTCAAACCGTTCTAAAGCTATAGGAAATGTTTCAGCACTCCAATTGGTCAAAGCGAGCAATCTGTATTTATTGTCCATTTTTAATTTGTTCAAGAGATCTACAGTCTCCTGAATTGGACCTGCCAGCATTTCCTCCCATTTGTCATAATAAATTCTGATCCAGGCTTCATACTGGGGGTGCTCATTTACTAATAGATCAGTTGCCTCTTCTATGGTCCTTCCGGCATCCTGTTTCTCATTCCATTCGGAAGTACAAATATTATTTAAGAACCAATCTACTTTATTTTGATCTCCGTTAAACACATCTCGGTAGACGTATTCCGGGTTCCAATCAACCAAGACACCTCCCAGATCAAATACAATAGTGGTTATATCGATCTTCATAGTACTTCTTCGTTACTTTTTTGTCCGCTAGCCATTAGAAAGGCTTTGATAAAGCCATCCAGACCACCATCCATTACTGCATCAACGTTCCCAGTTTCAAACTGAGTTCTAACGTCTTTGACCAATTTATAAGGATGCATCACGTAATTTCTAATTTGAGAACCGAAATCAATTTTCATTTTACTGGATTCAATACTATCTCTTTTTTCCCGTTGTTTTTGTAGTTCTGCCTCATACAACTGAGATTTTAATAATTTTAAGGCTCTGGTTTTATTTTCGAGCTGTGATCTGGATTCTTGATTTTCAATTATTATTCCTGATGGTGCATGTTTGAGTCGTACAGCGCTTTCAATTTTATTTACACTTTGTCCACCTGCACCGGAACTTCTAAAAGTATCCCATGTAATATCTGCCGGATTGATCTCTATTTCGATGCTGTCATCCGCTAAGGGGTATACATAGACCGAAGCAAAACTGGTATGTCGCTTGGCATTACTGTCAAACGGGGATATTCTTACCAATCGATGCACTCCATTTTCTCCTTTAAGATATCCAAACGCATATTCGCCGTCAATTTCCAGGGTTACTGTTTTTATACCTGCCACATCTCCTTCCTGATAGTTCAATTCCTTAATTTTATACCCTTGCTTCTCGCTCCACATCATATACATGCGCATCAGCATTTGGGCCCAGTCACAACTTTCTGTTCCACCGGCACCGGCGGTTATTTGCAAAACAGCACTTAGATTATCTCCCTCCTCGGAAAGCATATTCTTAAACTCCAAGGCTTCTATTAGCTCCAGGGTTTTGTTATATTGCTGTTCTATTTCCTCTTCTGACCCGTCACCTTCACTAAAAAAATCATAAAGTACGCTTAGATCTTCTACCTCTGTTTTAGCCTGATCAAAACCTTCTACCCACTTTTTTTTCTCTCTGAGGGATCGCATTAATACTTCAGCTTCTTTAGGATCGTTCCAAAATGCAGGATCGGAGGCTTTTTCCTCTTCATTGGAAATCTCAATCTTTTTATTGTCTATTTGCAAATAGCTTTTTAACTTGCCAATGCGCTCCGTCAGAATTTTTATTTGTTCGGATGTAATCATTTTACAAAAATAGAATTTCAATTGGAAATTATGGAAATAAATTTAATTAGTGATACTATTACAAGACCAACTGTGGAGATGTTGGACGCAATGATGGCTGCAAAAGTGGGTGATGATGTTTTTATGGCCGATCCAACTGTGATAGAATTACAGGAAAAAATGGCAAATATGTTCGGTATGGAGGCGGCTTTGTTCTTTCCTTCCGGAACCATGGCAAATCAAACCGCCATTAAAATACATACCCAACCGGGAGAACAACTGATCTGTGATAAATGGGCCCATGTATTTAATTTTGAGGGCGGGGGCGCTGCATTTAATTCGGGCGTATCTTGTTGTTTATTAGATGGCAAGAGAGGAATGTTTAATGCTGAACAGGTGAAAGCAGCTATAAACGATCCTGAAAATTATCACCTTCCGATAAGCAGTGTGGTGGCTATTGAGAACAGTACCAATAAAGGAGGAGGAGCTTGTTGGGATTTTACAGAATTACAAAAAATTGGCAAAGTGTGTCGGGATAATGGTTTGGCTTATCACTTGGATGGTGCCAGATTATTCAATGCTCTGGTGGCTAAAAATGAAACTCCTAAGCAATATGGTGAGCTATTTGATACCATATCCATTTGTCTATCTAAAGGTTTGGGGGCGCCCATTGGGTCAATTTTGTTAGCAAATAAGCAACAAATAAAAAAAGCAATACGAATTAGAAAATTATTTGGAGGCGCCATGAGGCAGGTTGGTTATTTGGCTGCTGCAGGAATTTATGCCTTAGATAATCATGTGGAAAGATTAAGCGTAGATCATGAGAGAGCTAAAAAATTAGGGGAAGCACTCCAAAATTCGGAATTTGTAAAAAATGTAGAACCCATCGAAACAAATATCATCATTTTTTATGTGAATGATAAAATAAGCGAAACAGATTTCGTAAATGCTTTAAATGAAAAAAATATATTAATTATTTCTATGGGAAATGGAAAATTGAGAATGGTTACACATCTGGATTTTACAGATCAAATGTTGGAGAAGGTAGTTGATGTATTGAATAGTTTGAGTATTTGATAATTTATGTAAAGTTTTGCACACTAATTCGACTCAAATGCAAAAATATAAAAGATAATAGCAATGAAAAATAAAATTAAATTTATATTATTATTAGCATTTTTATCATTTAATTTGAATGCACAACAAAATACAGAAAATATGGATAATAATTTGGCGCTGGCAACTTTTGGAAATGGTTGTTTTTGGTGTACAGAAGCAATTTTTCAACGGTTAAATGGAGTTGAAAATGTAGTTCCGGGTTATGCAGGAGGTAATACGGAAAACCCAACTTATTATGAGGTAGTTACTGGATTTACAGGGCATGCAGAAGTAATTCAAATCACTTACGACCCAAAGGTAATTACTTATCGGGAGTTGCTCGGCGTATTTTTTTACACACATGATCCAACGACATTGAATCGACAAGGAAATGATATCGGAACACAGTATCGTTCTGCAATTTATTATCATGACAAAGATCAAAGAAATGATGCTAAAACAATAATAAAACAATTGGAGCTAGAGAAAGTATATGAAGATAAGATAGTTACAGAAGTTACTCGATTGGATAAGTTTTATCTGGCCGAGAATTACCACAATGATTATTATAATAACAATAAGAATGAGGGATATTGTCGTGCCGTTATCAATCCTAAACTAGATAAGTTCGTAAAAAAGTATAAATCTAAACTCAAAGAGTGAACTCCGGTAAGAATAAAAAATATTCTAAAAATCAGTTATTATGGGCTGGATTACTATTTGACCTAATTGGGATGACATCCTTTGTATTCCCTCCAATAGATATTATATGGGCTCCACTTTCCGCTTTTTTGATGATTAAAATGTACAAAGGGGATGTTGGTAAAATTGCGGGATTGATTTCTTTTGTTGAGGAAATTGTACCCGGGTTAGATTTTTTCCCTTCTTTTACTTTAACATGGTTGTATGTTCATATTTGGAAAAAAAAGTAAATTATTTAAAAAATCTCCCTAATCCCATTCTTTTAAGCATCTTTTTTTCCATATTCCAAAAGAATTTAAACTGTCCGAATAACCACCCTACAAGAGGTAAAGTAAGTTGATAAATAGGAAAAATAAGTAATATTCTTAATGTCAGGTATAAAATATAAGGTTTTGTGGTTTCAGAACTTAATCCAAAAAATTCGGTCACAGGCTTTGCTACCCAGGCTGCGAAAGAGCCATTGATACTAAAAACTAAAATTATTGCCAATACTTGCCAATTCGAAGTTAATCCCCACTTTTGTTTTAATTTTTTCATCAAAAAAATTTCAACAAAAATAAGGGAATATAAATAAATGCACTAAAGAGAATTAAAATATTTTTGTTTGGAATTATTTTATTACTTTACCTAAAATTTAGTTTTAGACGGAACGAATATGAAAAAATTAGCCTTACACTGGAAAATATTGTTGGGAATGGTACTCGGTGTTTTATTTGGAATATTGATGTCAAGTTTTGCGGAGGGTAAAGGACTTGTACAAGACTGGGTAAAACCATTCGGGACAATATTTATTAACTCTCTTAAGTTAATTGCAGTGCCTTTAATATTAGGTTCATTAATTAAGGGAGTTTCTGATCTTAAAGATATTTCTAAGCTCTCCAAAATGGGAGGTAAAACAATATTAATTTATATTTTAACAACTGTCATGGCTGTTTCCATTGGGTTGTTTTTAGTTAACACTATTAAACCCGGAAATTCAATAAGCGAAAAAACAAGAACAGAGTTAGTTGGCAGCTATTCTCAAAATACACAAAAGTATAAAGATGAAGCTGCTAGTCAGAAACAAAGTGGTCCTCTGAAAGCTTTGGTTGATCTGGTGCCGGATAATATTATAGGAGCATCCAGTGAGAATAAAAATATGTTACAGGTTATTTTCTTTGCTATATTTTTTGGTGTTGGACTAATTTTAATTCCTGAGAGTAAATCAAAACCGGTTAAGGACTTTTTTGATGGATTTAACGAAGTTATCCTGAAGATGATCGATCTGATAATGCTGGCAGCGCCATATGGAGTTTTCGCATTGCTTGCTTCCTTAATTGTTGAATCGCCAAGTACGGATTTATTTATGGCATTAGGTTGGTATGCTATGACCGTGGTTTTAGGATTGTTCTTAATGATAGTTCTTTATGTATTCCTGGTTTACATCTTTACCGGGAAGAAACCTAAGTTTTTTATAAATGGAATTTCTCCGGCACAGCTTTTAGCGTTTTCAACGAGTTCAAGTGCTGCAACTTTACCGGTTACCATGGAAAGAGTGTCAGAACACCTGGGAGTGGAGGAGGAAGTATCCAGTTTTGTACTACCTATTGGCGCTACAATAAATATGGATGGCACCAGTTTGTATCAGGCTGTTGCTGCCGTTTTTATTGCGCAGGCATTTGGTATGGATCTGTCTTTTGGAGTGCAATTGGGAATAGTAGCCACGGCAACATTGGCGAGTATTGGTTCTGCGGCGGTGCCCGGAGCGGGTATGGTAATGCTTGTGATTGTATTGGCTCAGGCTGGAATTCCGGAGGCCGGACTGGCATTGATCTTCGCTGTCGATCGTCCCTTAGATATGTGTAGAACAGTTGTAAATGTTACAGGTGATGCAACGGTATCTATGGTTGTAGCTAAAACAGAAGGAAAGCTGGGTAAACCTCATGTAAAAGATTGGGATGATGATTATGAGGGGAAGAAAATTTAAAGAGAATAGACGAAAGAAAAAAGAAAAGAGAAATTCTGAATTTGAATGAAAAAAAACTAAGACGAGTCAATTTAGGAAACAATAAAATCTGCGGTATCAATACGTAATACTTTCGCAGATGGTGCAGATCCATTTTTGACATAAGGAGATATCTGCGGAATCAGCGTGAAAAAGAAGTGGGAAAACTAATTACAATCGGTCAATATTAAGCAGGGGTGTTCAAGACTAAAACAGGTCTGCGGAATCAGCATGAAACTGAAGATGAAAGTTGAAAGTTGAAAGTCGAAAGTTGACCTTGTTTTTTAGAGAAAGTTAATGATAGAATGGTTTAATGCGTTGAGGGACTAAGAGATGGAGAGATGGCGAGATAATAAAAAATAAGATCTTCTTGTAGAATCATTGTGCCCTTTGCATCAGACTCTGTGGACCTTTGTGATTTTCTTTTTTTTAACCACAGAGTTCACTGAGTTTCACACAGAGTTCACTGAGTTTTACACAGAGTTCACCGTGTACTTTGTGCCTTCTTTGTGTTCCTTTGTGGTTATAAAAAGTTAATAAAAATCGGTCAACAATCAGGGATGTTCGGATAATCAAAATAGTGCGGAAATAATCAGTTCAACAAAAAACAAAATACCTATTGAGAAATAATCTTTAAAATACCCTCATACA
>DAOUPU010000043.1 GCA_030625995.1 Flavobacteriaceae bacterium | reverse complement strand
GGATAAAATACCTTTAGCAATTAAACCCGCTGGATGTGAAATATCTGCCAGTAAAATTGCACCAACACTATCAGCAATTTCCCTAAAGCGTTTAAAATTTATATCTCTGGAATAGGCTGAAGCACCGGCAATTATCATTTGGGGTTTTACCTCATTAGCTATCTCTTGAATTTTATCATAGTTTAAAACACCGGTCTCTTTTTCCACCCCATAAAATGATGTTTTATACAGTTTACCCGAAAAATTGACTGGAGATCCATGGGTTAAATGCCCGCCATGTGACAGATCAAATCCTAAAATAGTATCCCCTGGTTTTAGTACGGCCTGATAAGCAGCAGCATTTGCCTGCGAACCTGAATGTGGTTGAACATTCACGTATTCAGCCCCAAAAATTTCTTTTGCTCTGTCAATGGCAATTTGTTCGACTACGTCTACCACTTCGCATCCTCCATAATAACGTTTTCCGGGATATCCTTCGGCATATTTATTTGTTAAAACTGACCCGGCTGCTTCCATAACCTGTTCGCTCACAAAATTTTCCGAAGCAATAAGTTCTAATCCGTTTGTTTGTCTTTCTTTTTCTTCTTGGATTAAGTCAAAAATCAATTGATCTCTTTGCATGTTTTGATACCTTTATGTTTGTGTTTAAAATCGCAACAAATTTACGGAATTCATTTTAAAGTCATCCCCTGAGTAAAACACCTAAAACACCGGAATGTGAATCATGATCAACGACCTGTCCATTTTTAACAACCAGTAATTGAGGCGATTGATGAATAACATTAAACTTGTCCTGAATTAGAATTGATAATGGTCTATATTTCAAAACATCTAATAAGTAATAAGGCGTAGCGAGTTCTTTAATTTTGTTATCGAACCTCTTTAACATCATTGAACTAATTCCGCATCGAGTACTGTGCTTAAATATTAAAACTGCCTCTTTTGTTGATGATTCAATGATGTCATTAATTTGAATTTCATCTGTTAGAGCAATTCTATTAGAAACCTCATTTTCAGTTTCGCTTTTAAAAATATTTTTAAACATATTTAATTAACTTAGGAGATATGATTTAATTCAAGAACTGTTATTTCTGGCATAATCCCAGCTCTTCCGGGAAAACCTAAAAAACCAAATCCTCTATTTACATATAAATATTCTCCGGACTTTTGATATAGATCAGCCCATTGAGGATAGATGTATTTGATAGGACTCCATTTAAACCCAGGTATTTCAATTCCAAATTGCATGCCGTGTGTATGGCCAGAGAGAGTTAGATCAAAATGTGATTTATGTGGAAGTACTTTTTTAGCCCAATGTGTCGGATCGTGCGACAGTAAAACTTTAAATGGAATATCGTCTAATCCTTCTATTGCTTCATCTAGATCTCCCTTTTGTGGGAAAGGTGGGTTCCCCCAATTTTCAACACCAACAATTCCAATACTTTCTCCATTTCTCGAGATTACGCTGTTAGCGTTATTCAATAGTTGAAAATTCATTTCCCTTTGATAATCGAAAAGAAGATCCATGTTCCTTTTTTCATCCTCATCTGAGTCCCAATTTTTATATTCACCATAATCATGGTTCCCTAATACGGAATAGACCCCGTGTTTGGACTTTAGAGTCTTAAAATCAGAAAGATATGGTTCTATTTCTCTGGAATCATTATTCACTAGATCTCCGGTAAACAAAATAATATCCGGGTTTTGTTCATTCACAAGACTGATACCTTCTAAAATGGCTTCCTTGCTATCAAAACTTCCTGAATGGATATCTGATATTTGAACAATTTTAAATCCATCAAAAGATTTGGGCAGGTTCTTGTAATTTAATTTGACTCTGTTTATTTTGAAATTGTACTTTCCTTTAGTTATACCATAAAGCATTGAAACAAAAGGAAGTGCAGCCAAAGTTAGTCCCGTTTGGCGAATAAATTTTCTTCGTCCCGGAATAGCCACCTTGGCTCTTTTTTTTGTAAATAAATTTTTTAATGCCAGATAAATAATGGTCAAAAACCTGATAATATCCTCTAACAAAAAGAATACAATTAAGATCAGTTTAAAAACAAAAAAAGAAAAGAAAAAACCAATGAATAGATTAGGTATGAGAGTTGCATTTAACGGTTTTTCTTTGAAATTTGAATACAAAAAATACAATCCAATATAGCCCGTAACCACAGAAATATAATAGAGTACATTAATTGCCTTTCTATATTTATGCCTCTCAATACTCTTTCTATATGCAAAATACACATAAATGTCAACAACAACAAAGAAGAGTATTGTTAGCATAAAATTTAATGAAATGTTTCTTGTTGACATAAAATGATTTATCTAAAGTTTTCTTCGTTTTTTTTCTGTTTTAATTAAGGCTAATTCTCTATTGGTTTGACCTGCTACGGATGTATTTTCCTCTGCTCTTCTTATTAAATAGGGCATCACATCTTTTACGGGACCGAATGGTAAATATTTGGCAACATTAAATCCTTCTTGTGCCAAATTATAACTAATATGATCACTCATTCCATACAGTTGGCCGAACCAAAGACGATCGTCTGATAGATCATAATTCGAATTTTTTATCAGATCCATAAATAAATAGGAACTATCTTCATTATGGGTGCCATTAAATATACTGATGTCGTCTAAATGGTTGAACATATATTTTAGAATATCATCAAAATTTTTATCAGTAGCTTTTTTGTCCTTACATATAGGATCCGCATAACCATTTTGTACAGCCCTTTCACGTTCTTTTTCCAAATATGCACCTCGAACCAATTTAACGCCAATTTTAAACTCTTTGCTTTTCGCTCGTTTGTGCAATTCTTTTAAATAATCCATTCTATCATTTCTATAAGCCTGAATCGTAGTAAAAACAATAGCCTCTTTGGCGTTATATTTTTCCATCATTTTCTCAATTAAATCGTCTGCTGCCTTTTGCATCCAACTTTCCTCAGCATCTATCAGCAAGGGAATATTTTTTTCAAATGAAGCTTTAGCCACTTTGTCATATCTATCAATAACTCGATCCCATTCCTTCCGCTCCTCGTTACTTAGATTATTGGCATCGCTTACCTTTTGATATAATGACAATCTGCCAAATCCGGTAGGTTTAAAAACAGCAAAAGGGATGGCATCTTTTTCGTTCACAAAATTGATAATCTTCAGCACTTTATTCATGGCATTATCAAATTGTTTTTCATTTTCCTTGCCCTCTACTGAATAGTCTAATACAGAATGCACTTTCTTAGAATACATATTATCAATATTGTGCATACAGTCTTCTTCGGTAACCCCACCACAAAAATGATCAAATACCGTGCTACGAATCAACCCTTCTACCGGAAGCTTTGATTTTAAAGCAAATTTTGTAACTGCAGTTCCGATTTTAACCAAGGGTTCAATCTTAATTAAATTGAACAAAAAGTAAGCGCGTTCTAGTTCAGAATTGGACTTTAATGCAAATGCAACTTCTGTATTTTCAAATATTTTTTTCATGTTTCAAATTATTTGTACAAAGATACTTAGACCAATTTATTTTTTTCAAAAAATTGCCCGTTATTTGCATTTTCAAAATTAAATATATGAAGTCTATTTTATCCACTGATTATTATGTGCATTTTAATAATGATGCTTTTATAGAATTGGAGAAATATTTGAATGAAAATTTTCATTCGAAGTTGTTTATTCTGGTAGATGCCAATACAAGAGAGCATTGTCTCCCTTATCTTTTGAAACAATTTGAGGAGGATATGAATTTTGAAATTATTGAGATTGAAGCAGGAGAAATTCACAAAAAAATAGATACCTGTGGTCTGATTTGGAATCAATTAACAAACTTGGGTGCCGACAGGAAAAGTGTATTGGTAAATTTAGGTGGCGGGGTGATCACAGATATGGGAGGTTTTGTTGCATCTACCTTTAAAAGGGGGATAAAATTCATCAATATACCAACAACTTTACTAAGTATGGTGGATGCATCGGTTGGTGGTAAAACAGGAGTGGATCTCGGTGTTTTGAAAAATCAAATAGGCTTGTTCAGTAATCCTGAAATGGTACTTATTGATACTGTGTTTTTAAAGACCTTAAGTGATCGGGAAATGCGTTCTGGGATGGCTGAAATCATTAAATATGGATTGACATTCGACATAAATATCTGGAGAGAAATTCATTCGATGAACGAGTTGAAAAGTGAAATATTGGATGATCTGGTGTATCGCTCCATAGAAATAAAAAATAATGTTGTATTAAAGGATTTAAAGGAAGATAACTTAAGAAAAACCTTAAATTTTGGACATACAATGGGCCATGCCATAGAGTCCTATTTTTTAGAAAGTAAAGAAAAGAACAGTTTAACCCATGGTGAGGCGATCGCTATTGGTATGGTGATAGAATTGTACTATTCATCAAAATTATTTGGCTATCCAATTTCTGAAACAGGATCTTTGAAAGATTTTGTGATACGTTATTATGGGAAAGTACCAATCCTAGAAACGGATTTCGATGCGATCATCAGCTTAATGCAGTATGATAAGAAAAATGTAAATGGAATGGTTAACTTTATTTTACTCAAAAATGCTGGTGAATTTGCATTTGATGTACAACTGGATAATGACCTGATATTAAAAGGATTGAAATACTACAACAACTAAGATTTTCTATTTTTTATTTGAAAACCGCTCATTTATCCAATCGGAAATAATTTCAAGAACAATTGGTGAAAGGGTTTCTTCATTAGAAGCGTATTCAGTAAAAGAACCGGTTTCCGAAGTCTGAAATAGATGATTTAGATCTTTTACTTCATTAATCGTGACATCGGTATTATTGTTAGCTTTCAAAGCGTTTTTGATTCCTCCTAGATTCATTTCCGGTACAACCTGAAAATCTTTCTCACCGTTAATAGCCAATACAGGACAATTTACCTTGCTCAAATAATCTTTTGGTTCAATCTGTATAAATGTTCTCATCCATGGTGAAGTTATTAACTGGACCTGTTGCTGTATCACACCTTCTGTAAGCTGTGTTTTCAGCATTTCAGAAGAACTATTTTTCATTTCAGTGAAAATTGCGATGATCTCTTCTTTTGATTCCTCTCCCTGATAATCCGCACATATTTCATAGATCTGAGAAGAAAATTGCTCGTTAATCTCAATGTCTTCGGGCGATACTCCTCCTAATTCCATCGCTTTTCTTGTTTGTGTCATTAGAATTTGTTTACCTGAAATTCCTGGAGCCGCAAGCAATACACAGAAGGCAATTTCTTTATTTTTTGAAGCTACTATTGGTGCGATCAAACCGCCTTCGCTATGACCGATCAATCCGATTTTATCAATATCAACAACGTCGTTTCTTGTTTTTAAATAGGTTACGGCCGATTCAACATCACTTGCAAAATCGAATGTAGTAGCGATTTCATATCTACCTTCTGACTGTGCCGTACCCCGGTCATCATATCTTAAAACGGCTATTCCCTTACGGGTTAAATGATCGGATAGAACTAAAAATGGTTTATGACCCAATAATTCTTGGTTTCTATTCTGTGGTCCCGACCCGGTAATTAGAATTGCGACAGGAGGGTTCTCTGCATTAGTAGGAATCGTCAAAGTCCCTGATAGTTTAATATTCTCTGAGTTTTCGTTACTAAAAACTACTTCTTCAGAGAGATAGGGGTAGGGCTCTTTAGGTTCCTGCAACTTGGTTGCTACTTTATATTTTCCAGGCGTCAAGTCTAAGGAAATAGGTGTACCTCCCTGAGTGAAGGTGCCAACAATTGATGTGCCGTTATATGTTCCCACATAATTAATTCCAATTTTAGTCATCTCAATGGTCAATATATTATCAATAAACGTAGTACTATCTGTTGCCAGACCCATGGCTCCCTGGCTAGGACTATCCATTGTACTGCTTAAAACACCAGTATTTTCAGAAATATTAAATACTATTGGTAGTTCTTGTGTTTGGATTTTTAGAATTCCGTTCCAACTTCCAACAATGTCTTGAGCAGAAGAAAAGTGCGTTATGAATAAAAATGATAAGAATATGCAAAGGTTAAGTCTGGTTTTCATGATTAGGTTGCTTATTCATACAAATGTAGAGATATATTACGATTGTAATCCAATACATTTAAAGATAATTTTATGATCTAATTGGAATTGCCCAAAGGATGTCAACAGACTTATTACAAAATCCTATCTTTACAAAAAAAACATCTATGATTAGCTTAATTACTAATATAAAGGAACTATTACAAGTTAGGAATGAGGGGTTTATTAAAGTTTCAGGTTTAGAAATGAAAACTCTTCCAACTATTAAGAATGCTTTTTTATTAATGGAAGATGATCTTATTTCTGATTATGGAGAAATGCAAAATCTACCAAAACTTAAACCAGATGTAATTATCGATGCCCAGGGTAAAATAGTTTTGCCTGCTTGGTGCGATTCGCATACACATATTGTTTATGCTGGAAACAGAGAGGATGAATTTGTAGATAGAATCAATGGTCTTTCTTATGAAGAGATCGCAAATAAAGGAGGAGGTATTTTAAACTCTGCTAAAAAATTGCAAAAAGCTTCTGAAGAAGAATTGTATATACAAGCATCCAATAGAATTGAAGAGGTGATGGCTATGGGAACTGCCGCTTTAGAAATTAAATCTGGCTATGGCTTAACTGTGGAGGCAGAATTAAAAATGCTTCGTGTTATAAAGAAACTTTCACGAGCTTATCCTGTTGTAATAAAGGCAACCTTTTTAGGAGCACATGCATTTCCGCAGGAATTTAAAGAAGATAAAGAAGCATATATCGACTTGATCTGTAATGAAATGATTCCGAAAGTAGCGAATGAAAAATTGGCAGAGTTTGTAGATGTTTTCTGTGAAACGGGATATTTTAATGTTTCACAAACCAATCGGATCTTAAAAAAGGCAAAGCAATTTGGCTTAGTCCCAAAAATTCATGTTAATCAATTCACAAGTATTGGCGGGGTCCAAATAGGAGTGAATAACTTGGCCTTAAGCGTTGATCATTTAGAGATTTTAACAGACAAAGACCTCGAGGGGTTAAAGAACAGCAATACTATGCCTGTTGCTCTTCCTGCGTGTTCTTACTTTTTAACTATTCCTTATACACCGGCAAGAGAAATTATTGATGCTGGATTACCATTAGCTTTAGCTTCCGATTTTAATCCTGGTTCATCTCCCAGTGGAAATATGAATTTTGTTGTTTCTACAGCCTGCATTAAAATGAGAATGACCCCTGAAGAATCCATAAATGCAGCTACTATCAATGGTGCCTATGCAATGAATATATCTTCCTCCCATGGAAGTATTACAAGGGGTAAGAAGGCTAATTTGATAATTACTAAACAACTTCCTTCCTATAGCTATATCCCTTATGCTTTTGGCAGCAATTTAATTGATACAGTTATAGTTAATGGAAAAATAATCTGATCGTGAAGATAAAAAATGTATATTTAGATAATCACAAAACACCCGCCAATTATTATGAAGATTAAAAAAATAATCACCTCGTTTATTTTTATAATATTCGCTACTTTCTTATTTGGTCAGGAAAAATCCTTTGATGTAGTATTAAAAGTATCCGTTGGGGAAGAAATAAAAGCTTTATTTGAATCAGATGGTAGATTGTTTGTGTTTTTAAATAAAAATGAGAAAGTAGAGCCATATACTCAATCGTTTCCGAGCAAGGGAAACAATATTTTTGCTAAGAACATAACAGATTTAGAGGCAGACAAAGTTTTTATTATTGAAGATCCTGAAGGATGGTCTAAAACATCAGAATGGAGTTTTAATAATGTTCCTGAAGGAGTCTATTATGTACAAGTTTTATGGGATCAGGATCTGGAAGGATCTAATTTATCAGCACCTGGAAATCTATACAGTACCAAACAAAAAATAGAAGTTAGTAAATCAACTTTATTAGATATTTCAATTGATAAGGAGATAGCCGATCTGGAAATTGAAGAAAACGAATTTGTAAAATTTGTAAAATTCAAGAGTGACACATTATCCAATTGGTGGAATAGACCAATGTATCTTAAAGCTTCAATATTATTACCAAATAATTATGATAAAAATTCGAATAAGGCCTATGCAATTCGGTATAATATTGCCGGTTACGGTGGGAGATTCACCAGGATTAATAGAGCTGCGAAGAACGTAGAGTTTATGGAGTGGTGGAGATCAGATGATGCGCCACAGGTTATAAATGTATTTTTAGATGGGGATGGCCCTTTCGGGGATAGTTATCAAATAGACTCGGATAATAGCGGACCCTATGGTTATTCCTTAATTAACGAATTAATTCCCTATATTGAAAGTAAATACCGGGGTACGGATACCTCAGAAACTCGGTTTGTAGATGGGTGTTCTACTGGTGGTTGGGTATCATTAGCCTTACAATTGTATTATCCGGATTCGTTTAACGGTGTTTTTTCTTATAGTCCCGATGCTGTGGAATTTGAGAACTATCAGTTGATAAATATTTATAAAGATAAAAATGCTTTTACAAATGAGTTTGGTTATTTACGTCCGGTAATGAGAATGACGGATGGGGAGCCATATATGTCGTTAGAAAAATTTATTCAATATGAAAATGTTAGGGGAGCATCGAATACTTATCTCAATTCTGGTGGTCAATTTGGTGCCCATGCGGCTCTCTACAGTGAGAAAGGAGTAGAAGGTTTACCTGAGCCTTTGTTTGATCCGGTAACCGGAGATATAGATCCCCAAGTTGCTGAAAGTTGGAAAAAGTATGATTTTAAATTATATGCTGAGGAAAATTGGGAGGAATTAGGACCTAAATTACAAGGAAAGATATTCATTTGGATGGGAGATATGGACCATTTTTATTTAAATATGGCAACAAGGTCTTTTAGTGATTATTTAATAAGCACCACAAAGCCAAAATCTGATGCGGAAATCGTTTTTTCACCTGCCAAGGGCCATTGTGCTGAATTTTCGAATAGAGCAGTTCTGGAAAAAATTAAAAAGAGACTTGAGTTAATACATGCAAGCAAAGGGATTTAGGTGTGATATAAATTTTTTTCCCAAAGTTTTGTTTTTATACTGCTTTCAGTTAAAACTGTTAATTTTGAGGATAATTTTGTTAGGATTTAATTTATTCAGTGACTAAGAAATTAAAATAATATTGTGAAATTGTTAATCGTTTTTATAAGTTACCTTATCCTTACTGCGGATGTTAATATTGCAGAGGTAAGACAATTGTACAAAGAAGCCGATCTGTCCGAACAAAATGCCGTAATCTTATTTGATAAATTAGAAACTATTACCAAGTCTGATGATAAAGTACTTGTAGCGTATAAAGGAGCGGTTACGTCAATAATTGCTAAATATGAAAAGGGAGTAAAACTTAAAAAGGGTGCTTTTAAAAATGGCGTTTCTCTAGTTGAGTATGCAGTTTCATCAGATTCAGAGAATATAGAAATAAGATTTGTAAGATTGAGCGTTCAACAGAATAGCCCAAAATTTTTAAACTACAATAAAGAGATCGAAGAAGACAAAAAATATATCCTAAATAATTTTGATCAGATTAGTTCTATTGAGCTCAAGTCCTATATCGGGGACTATATTTTACATTCGAATAATTTCACAGAAGAAGAAAAAAATGTAATTTCACAGCCATAAAACGAACCTGTGGCTGTACCTGCTCTTAAAGAAATTTCCGCTAAAATATCTGATCTTAAGTGTTGCGTACTCATACCTACATATAATAATGAGAACACCTTAAAAAAGGTAGTGGACGAGGTTCTTTGCTATACCTCAAATATTATCATTGTAAATGATGGAAGCACAGATGATACTGCAAGAATATTAAAAGATTACCCCGAGCTCGTCCAAATTCATTTTTCAAAAAACAAGGGTAAAGGACTTGCCTTGAGAGCTGGTTTTAAGCGAGCTTTTCAGGATGGGTATAAATTTGCAATTACCATTGATTCCGATGACCAACATTATGCGGAAGATATTCCCGTTTTTATTGAGGCGCTGCAAAAATATAAAAAAGTTTTACTGATCGGTGCCAGAAATATGACTCAAGAATCTGTCCCAAAGAATAGTAGTTTTGGAAATAAGTTTTCAAATTTTTGGTTCTGGGTAGAAACAGGAAATAAACTTACCGATACGCAATCAGGATTTCGATTGTATCCATTAAAAACTTTAAATAAAGTCAAGTTCTATACCACTAAATTTGAATTTGAGATAGAAGCGATCGTTAGGCTGTCCTGGAGAGGTATTCGTGTTAAAAATGTTCCGATTAAAGTTTTGTACAGTGAGGATAGAGTATCTCATTTTAGACCCTATAAAGACTTTATAAGAATCAGTATTTTGAATACTTGGCTGGTCATAGTCGCATTCTTTTATATCAAGCCCAGAGATTTTATTCTCAAAATAAAACGCAAAGGACTTAAGCGTTTTTTTGTAGAGAATTTATTACACAGTGCTGATTCTCCGAGTAAAAAAGCTCTATCCATTGCATTAGGAATTTTTATTGGTACCTCTCCATTTTGGGGATTTCATGGTATATTAGCGATAGCTTTGGCCGCAGCTTTAAGATTGAATAAAGCTATTGCATTTGCTTTTTCAAATATTAGTGTTCCCCCAATGATTCCTGTTATTATTTATGCCAGTTATAAATTGGGAATTTGGATGTTAGGTACGGAGGAAATGAGCTTTGATATGGAGAATATCACGGTTAGTTTTAAATTATTGAAGAATATCAAAGAATATATGGTTGGTAGTATTTTATTAGGCATTCTCTCGGCATTAACCTTTGGGTCATTAGGGTATATTTTTTTAAAATTTAGAGAAAGAAACAGTGAATAATATTTTTTACAAATTTCACAATCACTTAAAAAACAGAAAATTACTATTGCTTGGTTTTCTGGTTCTATTATTGAGCGGTTTGATTTTCTTTTCACTTAGATTAAATTTAGAAGAAGATATATCTAAAATAGTACCGCAATCCGAAGAAACCGAAACGCTCAATCGAGTTCTAAAAAATACGGATTTTTCGGATAAAATAATCGTGAATATTTCCGTATTAAAAGATGGAACAGCAGATGACCTCACTTCTTATGCATCTGAATTCGTCGATAGTATTCAAACCCAATGCGCTGAATTCATTTTGAATATACAAGGTGAGATCCCCGAGGAAAATATGATGGAAACCATGGATTTTGTCTATTCCAACTTACCTCTGTTTTTGGAAGATAAGGATTATGAGTATATGCTTGGGATTATAAGTAAGGATAGTTTACCCCTCCTTGTTCAAAATAATTATAGAACTCTTGTGTCCCCGAGTGGTATCATTGCTAAAAAATCGATTAGACAGGATCCTTTTGGGTTGACATTTAAGGCGTTAAATAAATTAGAGAAATTAAAAATTTCAGATAATTTTGATATTTATAACGGTTTTCTTATTACAAAGAGTAAGAAGAATTTATTGTTGTTTATTAAACCAAAATTGCCGCCGAATGAAACAGATTCAAATAAGGAATTTGTTGAGAAATTGTATGTGATTTCGGAAAGTCTGAATAAAAAACATCTCGGTAAAACACAAAGTGAGTACTATGGATCCACCATAATTGCAATGGCTAATGCTGATCAGATCAAGAAAGATATACAGTATACAGTTGGAATAGCTTTAACCATTTTATTCATTATCCTTATCTCCTTCTATAGAAAACTTGCTATTCCATTAATATTATTTATACCAACAATTTTTGGGGCCCTTGTTGCCATAGCCACCTTATCATTTCTTAGAGAAAATATTTCTGCTATATCTCTGGGAATTGGATCTGTTTTATTGGGCATAACATTAGATTATTCATTACATATACTCACTCATTTTAAAAAGAATAATGACGTAAAACTGTTGTATAAAGATGTTACCAGGCCAATATTGATGAGTAGTATCACAACGGCAACTGCCTTTATCTGTTTGTTATTATTGAAATCCCAAGCGCTTCAGGATCTGGGGATCTTTGCTGCAATAAGTGTAATAACTGCTTCACTGTTCGCACTTTTAATTATTCCTCTATTGTATAAACCTAAGGAAAATAAAAGCGTGCACAAGAACAGTTTAATTGAGTCTATTGCAAGCTATAGGTATGATAAGAATTGGATTTTGGTTTTGACATGTTCCGCAGTTTTTATTCTTGGAATTTTTACTTACAAATATGTGAAATTCAACAAAGATCTGAATAAAATGAATTACCAAAGTCCAGCTATACTTGAGGCTGAAGCACATTTGGATTCTATCTTAAAACTTTCATCGAAGTCTATTTATCTTGTAGCTTATGGCAATAATTTGGAAGATGTTTTAGAGGCAAATACTGAATTATCCAAAGCTTTATATAAGGCAAAAATTTCCGGTAGTATTGAAAAGTACAGCTCTAATGGCTCCATTGTTCTTTCAAAAAATGATCAACTGGATAAGATCCAAAAATGGAATTTATTTTGGACAGATGTAGTTAAGAATCAGGTGAAAGACGGATTGATAAGCGAAGGTGAGAGAGTTGGTTTCAAAGAATCTACCTATGCACCTTTCTTTGAATTACTGGATAAGGATTTTTATAGTTTAAATTTAGGTGATTATTCTTCAATTAATTCCTTAATGACTGATGAATATATTTCTTCTTCTCAAGAATTCAATACCGCTGTTTCTCTGGTAAAACTAAAGGGATTACAAAAGAGCGAACTCCAACAGATCGTTGATACGATACCAAACACTATATTGATAGATAGAAAGAAGATCAGTGAATCATTTTTAGGTGGACTCAAAGATAATTTTTCCGATTTGATCAATTATTCCTTTTTGGCCATTGTTATTATTTTGTTATTGTTTTTTAGAAATTTAGAATTGACGGTTCTAACCATAATCCCAATTGCAATTACATGGTTTATAACCCTGGGTATTATGGGTCTTTTTGGAATTGAATTTACTATTTTCAACGCAATTATTTCTACATTTATATTTGGATTAGGAGTGGATTATAGCATATTTATGACGAATGCGCTAGTGAAGGATTATAGCTATGGTACAAAAGAAATAAATACCTATAAAGTATCGATTGTTTTATCTGTCATAACCACTTTATTAGGTGTTGGCGTGTTAGTTTTTGCAAAGCATCCTGCCTTAAGATCGATTTCTGTATTGTCAGTTATAGGAATTTTAGCTACTGTTTTGGTAGTCTTTACAATACAACCATTGATCTTTAGGATATTTGTGAAGAATAGAGCAAAAAAAGGATTTTCACCCTTAAATATTAGGTTGCTGCTACATTCCACAATCTCTCTTTTAATTTATGGAATAGGAGGGATGTTATTGTCACTATTTAGTATATCCATTCTTCAAATAATTCCTGTATCTAAGAAGATTAAGTTTAAATGGTTGCATAGAACAGCTGCCAAATTATTGACCTTTGTTCTTTATACGAATCCCTTTGTACATAAAAAAGTAGTCAATGACGAAAAGGAAAAATTTGATAATCCATCTATAATTATATCCAATCACGCATCCTCTTTAGATACATTAACCATAGGCTTATTAACTCCTAACATAGTATATTTGGTGAACGATTGGGTATATAAATCGCCTGTATTTGGATTGCTTGCTCGTGTAATGGGGTATTATCCTATAACCAGTGGTGTTGACAATAGTCCGGCTCATTTACTGGAAAAAGTAAAACAGGGATATTCTTTGGTTGTCTTTCCTGAATCCAAAAGATCTTTTTCTAATAAAGTTGGAAGATTTCACAAAGGTGCGTTCTTTTTACAGGAACAATTGAAATTGGATATATTACCTATTTTTTTGCATGGTAATTCGGAAGTAATGCCTAAAAATGATTTCATTATTTACGACGGAAGTATCACGGCTATAGTTGGAAAAAGAATTGCTTATGGTGATACTGAATTTGGAACAACATATAGAGAGCGAAACAAGAAGATAAGTCAATATTATAAAAGTGAATTCCTCAAAATAAGAAACAAAATTGAAAAGGAAGACTATTTTAAAAAGATACTTTTTTCAAATTATATTTATAAGAATCGAGAGCTGTTAAAATCTGTAAAATCTACTTTTAAAGTTAATAAGGGAGTTTACCACGAATTAAATATTGCATTGCCAATGAAATCAAAAATATTGCATATTGCAGATGATTTTGGTCAGTTGGATATACTCTTGGTCTCAAAATCTATAGAGAGAAAAATTACCACAGTTATGGAGAATGATTATAACCGCAGGATAGCAAAAAATTGTTATACCACGAAACACAGAGGGGTAGATTATATTAATACTTCAAACAACATAGAATTAAACCGATTTGATATATTATTGTTATCCGGTGTAAGCAGTTCTAAAAATTTACCGGATGTGGTTGTGGAAAGCTTTGATCATATTGTTATAGTCAATTCAAGTTATTCAAATGAAAAATTTGTAAACATAGGATATTCAAAAGAAAATATTTCCAACAAGGTTGTCTTTTTTAATAGGAATAATAAATGAAAGAAAAGTACGATGTAGTCATCATTGGAAGTGGTTTGGGAGGATTGGTTTCGGCCAACATTTTATCTCGAAACGGCTATAAGGTATGTGTTTTGGAAAAAAATAATCAGTTTGGAGGAAATTTGCAAACTTTTGTAAGGGATAAAAAGATTTTTGATACCGGAGTCCATTATATCGGAGGTTTAGAAGAGGGGCAAAACCTAAATCAATATTTCAAATATCTAGGTATTATGGATGATTTGAATATTCAAAAACTGGATGAGGACAAATTTGACGTAATTACCTTTAATGATGATAAAAAAGAATATTTCCATGC
>DAOUPU010000130.1 GCA_030625995.1 Flavobacteriaceae bacterium | reverse complement strand
TACATTACCGATTCCTTTTAAGGAGATATTTTTTTGAAAAGAAAAAATAATACCAAATATCAGCATTGGCATGGCTAAAGCCGATATTTTAACTTTTAATCCAAACCCGGCAACCAGCCATGCGGTAGCAGTTGTTCCAATATTTGCGCCAAATATTAATCCTATACCTCCGGCTAAATCAATTAATCCGGCACTGATAAAAGAAATAGTAATTACCGTTACCAAAGAACTGGACTGCAAAAAAGCAGTAACCAAAGCTCCAATACCGATACTTTTATATAACTTATTAGTTGCCTTTCTTAAGAGATTCTTAAGGTGACCTTTAGTAAAAACCCTGAAGCCTTCTTCTAGCATGATCATACCAAAAAGAAGAATCGAAACTCCGGCTGCAACTATTTTAAAATTTGGATTAAAAAATAAAACAATTGCCAGTAGAAATAAAAAGATTAAAAAAATAAACTTTCGAATCATTGTTCTAATAAATTATAAATAATTAATCGATTGTATTATTAGCACAGCACGTTCAACTCAGGAGTTCTGCATAAGGGTATTAAAGGTAATGATAACTTTTTAATAAAATAACTTCGAGTAAGTTTAACACAAATCTTAAGATTTATTAATACTCACATAACTTTCAAATGTGAGATCTTTAATTTATTTGCATTAATAAATTCTGATAATCATGAAATCTACAGCGGTATTATTATTTCTATTTCTTACATCCTATATTTTTGCCCAGGAAGGTAATATAAATGGCCTCATTTTAGACGGCGAATTTGAGAATGAGCCATTGGCTTTTGCAACTGTAAGGGTTCAAGGAATGAGTAAAACAGTTAGTACAGATGTAAATGGCGAATATTCTTTGGAAATTGATTCCGGTACTTATAACTTAATTTTTGATTTTGTTGGATACGAATCCAAAGAAATTGAGATCGTGGTGGTCGGAAAGAAACAAATAAGAATGAACAACCAAATAATGTATGCGAAAAAAGTGGCAATGAAAATAGCCTCTATAGATTAGTTAAAATCTAACTCAATAATTGAATTAGTTTTTCCAAAAAAATTCCCGGTTAATTATTAACCGGGAATTTTTATATTGAATAATTAATTTTGAGAATATCCTGTATTAAGATCCGCACATCTCACAATCGTCTGGATTATTCTGTGATGCAATTAACATTGCTTTTAATTCATCTGCTGTCAATGGAGCATCTTCTTCCTTTTTCTTAGAATTAGAAAGAGTGAATTGAATTGCATTTACGGCGGATTTGGTTCTTAAGTAGTACATTCCTGTTTTTAACCCTGATTTCCAGGCATAAAAATGCATGGAGGTCAATTTACTAAAATTCGGATCTTGCATGAATAAATTCATTGATTGGGACTGATCTATAAAATAACCTCTTTGCCGGGCCATATCAATAATATCTTTCATACTCAATTCCCAAACCGTTTTATAAAGATCTTTCAAATCTTGTGGAATTGTATCGATATGTTGTATAGATCCATTAGCACGCATAATATCCTCTTTCCTACTGTTATTCCATAGCCCAAGTTCAACCAAATCCTCCAACAGATGTTTATTTACAACAATAAACTCACCCGATAATACCCTTCTGGTGTAAATATTAGAAGTATATGGTTCAAATGCCTCATTATTTCCTAAAATTTGCGAAGTGGATGCCGTTGGCATTGGGGCCACCAATAAGGAGTTTCTCACTCCATTTTCCATTACTTGTTTACGTAATTTTTTCCAATCCCATCTTCCACTTAATTCATCTTCAGAGATGTTCCACATGTTGAATTGGAATTCTCCTTCTGAAATAGGAGAGCCTTTGAAAGAAGAATAGGGTTCTTTTGATTTTGCCATTTCCATAGATGATGTCATGGCAGCAAAGTATATGGTCTCAAAGATATCCTTATTTAATTGTTTTGCCTCATCTGAAGTGAACGGCAGTCTTAACATAATAAATGCATCCGCGAGTCCCTGAATACCTAAACCGATAGGCCGATGTCTAAAATTTGAATTTTTGGCTTCCTCAATCGGGTAGTAATTTCTGTCTATAACGGTATCCAGGTTTCGAGTCACCTTTTTGGTTACATCAAACAGTTTTTTATGATTGAAATATTTTTTACCGTCCTTGTCTTCGCTCACAAACATAGAGACTGCAATTGATGCCAGGTTACAAACTGCAACTTCGTCTTTTGCAGTGTACTCCATAATCTCTGTACACAAATTAGAAGAACGTATGGTTCCCAGATTTTTCTGATTAGATTTTCTATTTGCGGCATCTTTGTACAGCATATACGGATTTCCGGTTTCAATCTGTGCTTCGAGAATTTTTTCCCATAAATCTCTGGCTTTTATTGTTTTGCGACCCTTTCCAACTTTTTCATAGCCTTCATATAGTTTTTCAAATTCGTCACCGTAGGTATCAAATAAATGAGGACATTCATTTGGACACATCAAAGTCCAAAACCCATCTTCTTCAACGCGTTTCATAAAAAGATCAGGAATCCACATTGCGTAAAACAGATCACGTGCACGCATCTCTTCTTTCCCGGTATTCTTTCTCAGGTCAAGAAATTCAAAAACATCCGCGTGCCAGGGTTCCATATACATAGCAAATGAGCCCTTTCTCTTTCCACCTCCTTGATCTACATAGCGTGCTGTATCATTATAAACCTTTAACATCGGAACAATTCCATTCGATGTGCCATTGGTTCCACGAATATAGGACCCTGTTGCTCTTACATTGTGTATAGAAAGACCAATTCCTCCTGCAGACTGAGATATTTTAGCTGTTTGTTTTAGAGTGTCATAAATTCCTTCAATGCTATCGTCTTGCATTTGCAATAAAAAACAAGAAGACATTTGAGGCTTTGGTGTGCCTGCATTAAATAATGTTGGAGTTGCATGCGTAAAGAACTTTTTACTCATTAGCTCATAAGTTGCAATTGCTTCATCGATGTCATCCAGGTGAATCCCTATTGCAACTCGCATCAACATGTGTTGTGGACGCTCCGCAACCTGACCATTCAATTTTAACAAATAAGAGCGCTCTAATGTTTTAAAACCAAAGTAATCGTAATTAAAATCTCTGTTATAAATAATGGTAGAATCCAATTTTTCGGCATTCTCAATGATCACTTTATAGGTGTCCTCTGCTATTAACGGAGCCTTTTTTTCCGTACGAGGGTTGACGTATAGATATAAATCAGTAATAACTTCAGAAAAAGTTTTTTTAGTATTTTTATGTAGGTTGGAAACGGCTATTCTTGCGGCTAGTTTTGCATAATCCGGATGTTGAACTGTCATGGTTGCAGCAGTCTCTGCGGCCAAATTATCCAGTTCGGATGTTGTAACGCCATCATAAAGTCCTTCAATTACCCGCATTGCCACTTTGGTTGGTTCTACCAATTTGTTTAAACCGTAACAAAGTTTTCTTACCCTCGCGGTAATTTTGTCGAACATTACTGGTTCTTTCTTGCCGTCTCTTTTTACTACATACATATGTTATTGTTGTTTATTATTAATGTTTTATTAAATGGAAAACACCTCCCCTTAAAAGGTGCTCTTACTTATTTATAAGTAGCAAATTATTAAAAATCTGCGTCGAAACTAATGCTGCCGGTCCCCCCTGATTTAACTCCGGCTTTTTGATATTCAGAAACACGCTTTTCGAAGAAATTGGTTTTTCCTTCTAATGATATCATTTCCATGAAATCAAATGGATTTGTCGCATTGTATACTTTTTCGCATCCAAATTCCACTAAAAGCCTGTCTGTAACGAATTCCAAATACTGTGTCATTAATTTTGCATTCATTCCGATCAAACTCACGGGCAAGGATTCGGTGATAAAACTCCTTTCAATATCGAGAGCATCAGTAAGAATATTTGTAATTCTATCTTTGGGTACTTTATTGACAATATGATTGTTGTGAAGATGCACAGCAAAATCACAATGCAAGCCTTCATCTCTTGAAATTAGTTCGTTGGAAAACGTCAACCCTGGTAGTAATCCTCTTTTTTTCATCCAAAAAATAGAGCAAAAACTTCCTGAAAAGAAAATTCCTTCTACTGCAGCAAAAGCAATTAAACGTTCTGCAAAGCTGTCGCTATCAATCCATTGAAGTGCCCATTCCGCTTTTTCTCTAATAGCAGGAAAAATATCGATAGCTCTAAATAGCTCATCCTTTTCAACCTCATTTTTTACGTAGGTATCAATTAACAAGGAATAAACTTCTGAATGAATATTCTCCATCATAATTTGAAAACCATAGAAGAATTTCGCTTCGGTATATTGGACCTCGCTAACAAAGTTTTCGGCGAGATTTTCATTTACAATACCATCCGAAGCTGCGAAGAATGCCAAAATATGTTTTATAAAATATCGCTCGTCGTCATTTAACTTGTTTTCCCAATCAATAATATCCTGATGCAAATCAATTTCTTCTGCCGTCCAAATGCTTGCTTCCTGTTTTTTATACCATTCCCAAATGTCATGATGTTGAATGGGAAATATTACAAATCGATTCTTATTCTCTTGTAAAATGGGTTCTATAGACGGCATTTTATCCTATTTTTTTTAGTTGATTGTATAAAAATAATTGAGGGAAATTATGATAGCAAATATTCCAAAATTTAATCAGATATAAAATCTTATTTATTCACATTAGCTACAAAGTTTTTAACAAGGATTTGATAAGTTAATTTTGTGATTTAGAATATTATTTAAATAACACATTGACAAAACGTTATAAAATTTACATGTCAATTTTAAACCTATAACTCAAAATAAATATTTTTTAATCAAAACTTTTTGAAATTTTTGACAGGATTATTCTAAAGCGAAAACAGCCTTAATTGCAAGCTCTAAATTATCATTTTCAATATGGTTTTTTGCAATCAAATGTAAGGCCTCAATTTTTTTTTGGTAATTAGAATCTTGAAGTACTTTGATCAGTTCAGAAGTGTTCTTAAATTGATCGATTTCTTCTTTCGTTGGGATCTTTTCAATATTTCCCAGTCTGCCTATATTGTTTCCAGAAAGTATATTGGTTTTAAAAATGTGTTTAGGTAAACTATCAACACCAATCCCTCTGGCAAGAATTGGCTTTGGTATTTCAAATAGTGAATCCTTGGTGACTCGTGTATACCAATTGCCACCCATACGTGCAACCAAATCTAATTTTTGTGTATCTATTTCGCCATTATTTCCTAAATATTTATTGTTTATATGGATATAAACAACCCGAGATATAATGAGATTTCCTGCTCCGCCCTGAGCACCTAATTCTATAATATTATCGACAATACACTCAAAGGAAACCGGAGATTCAGAAACTCTTGGAGGTTTTATCTTAATGGAAGGAATGGAAAGAAGACCACTTTTTTTGAACTCATTCACTCCTTTGTCGTATTCAGTACTTGACAAGGACATTTGTTCAACCATTGGAAAATTAACCGTGTTTATAACAACCTCTTTTATTTCTCTAATATTTTCGAGCGTGTGTTTTGTAGTATTATCTCTTGTACGTCGTGCCGGTGAGAAAATTAAAATTGGTGGATTAGCACTGAAAACATTAAAAAAACTAAAAGGACTTAGATTCACATTTCCCTCGGAATCTATGGTGCTCGCAAAGGCGATTGGTCTGGGAGCGACAGCCGATAACAGTATTTTATGCATTTCCGTGGTTGAAATGGAATTAGGATCTATAGAAGTTATGCTATCCATATTCTGCTTTATTGATTTAATGCAGGTAATAACTGGGTCCTTACTTCACCAAAACCAACTCTTATTCCATTCTTTTCACAAAAACCCTTCATCACCACGGTATCGTAGTCTTCAATAAATTTCCGTAAACTTCCGTCAAGTAATTCAACCGTTCTTTTCCCTCCCCAAGAAAGTTCCAACATGGAACCGTAGCTATTAGGTTCTTTTCCACTAATAGTTCCTGAGGCCATCATGTCACCAACCCTTATATTACATCCATTACTAGTGTGATGTGCCAATTGTTGAAACATACTCCAATACATATATTTAAAATTAGATGTACTAACCACGGTTTCTTTTCCATTTTTAGGTTGGATAGACACCTCTAAATTTATGTCATAATTGTTTGATCCATTTTGTTCTAGATAGGGCAGCACTTTTGGTTCTTGCTTAGGCCCTTTGATCTTAAAAGGCTCCATAGCTTCCATGGTTACAACCCATGGAGACATGGAAGAAGCAAAACTCTTCGCTAAAAATGGTCCAAGAGGCACATATTCCCATTTTTGAATATCCCGGGCTGACCAATCATTAAATAGAACCTTACCGAAAATATATTCTTTCGCTTTTTCTACAGATATTGACTCGCCCAAATTTGAGTTTTTACCAATGATAAACCCCATTTCCAATTCAAAATCCACTCTGTTGGAAGCTCGAAATTCCGGACTATCGGCATTGCAATAATACTTGCCCTTTTGGCCTGTTTATTTCTTGATCACTTAGAATTATGGAAGAAGCCCTTCCGTGATATCCAACAGGCAAATGTTTCCAGTTTGGGAGAAGAGCATTTTCCGGATCACGGAACATCATACCTACATTTGTGGCATGCTCTATGCTCGAATAAAAATCAGTATAATCACCAATATTCACCGGAAGGTGCATTGTTACATCAGACTGAAATAAAAATATGCCACTGACATTCCGCAGGACCGATGTATCTGATGAAAGTTCTCTTTGAATTAATCCGCGTACTTTGGAGGTCTTTTTTTTGCCAAGAGCTATAAAACTATTTAAATACTTATTTTCAAAAACACTTTCATCAATGTTGAGTTGTTCAAAAACACCCAATCTGTTAACCATCACGAGATCAATGACTTGATCCCCAATGGCAATACCAACTCTAGGTTGGATTGATGGGGTGGAGAAAATTCCAAAAGGAATATTATTTATAGTGAAATCTGAATTTTCAGGAATGGGCACCCAAGTTTTCATAAAGTATATTCAATGTTTTAATTTTTAATTATAGCGTTCCTCGATTTTCCTGTTCTCGTTCTATTGCTTCAAACAAGGCTTTAAAGTTACCCTTTCCGAATGACATAGCTCCTTTTCGTTGAATTATTTCAAAAAACATCGTGGGTCGGTC
>DAOUPU010000150.1 GCA_030625995.1 Flavobacteriaceae bacterium | reverse complement strand
TAGAGTTTGTGCAAAAACTATTGTTTAAAACTATGCCCTCATCCGCCAATCGTTTGATATTTACATTTTGGACATAATCTTTCAACACACCGCCATAAATACCCCATGCCTGAGAAGTATGATCATCTGACATGATGAATAAGATATTTGGCTGTTCCAAAGTTTTTTGTTCTTTTGGTGCACAAGAAACCTCTAGTAAAAGGGTCAAAATAATGAAATAATTTATAGACTTAGTTTTCATACTTATTCATTCCAATAGTTATTAATAATTTCTTTCATTTCCGGATAATTTGTATCGGTGTCCCCAACCAATTCTCTTTGGTTTTGCAACTCAATCTTCATTTCACTAATTATCTCTTTATAGTCAGGATCATTGTAAGCATTGTAAGTTTCATAGGGATCTTTTTTAAGGTCAAAAAACTCCCAAACAGGTTCGGTGGAATTCTTTGAAGTTCTTGTCATACCCAACGACCGTCCATAAAAAAAGATCAATTTATAATCTTCATTTCTTATTCCGAAATGCCCGGGCCAATAGTCCATATGTTGCCAGTAACGATAATAGGCTGATTTTCTCCAATCGCTAGGGGTTTTCCCATTTAAATTAGGTCTAAAACTTTTCCCCTGGAATGATTTTGGTATTGTTACTTCGGCATAATCTGCTAATAATGAAGCAAAATCAATATTTAAAATTATATCTTCTATCCTGTTACCTGCCGAAATTTCTTTCGGATACCGAATTACAAAAGGCATTTGCAGAGATTCTTCATAAATTATACGTTTATCATAAAACCCATGTTCACCTAAAAAATATCCTTGATCTGCAGTATAGATTACCACCGTATTATCTCCCATATCCGACTCATCTAAATAATCTAATAATTTTCCAATATTATCGTCAATGGCAGCTCCGGAACGTAGAAAGTCTCTTACGAGCTTTTGATAGATCTTTTTTCTAACAGCAATGCTATCCAATCCTACAATTGAAAAGGGTAATTCAGGATATTTACACCACCAACTGTCAGGATCTGCTGTGGATCTCACCCAATTTTCTCCCATACTCTCCAATTTGAGACCCTTAAAACTTCTGCCAGTGGTTTTTGGTGAAAAATCAAGAAGTGATGCAGGTTCAGGAAATACAATATCTTCATACAGATCATTAAATCTTTCCGGAAAATCAAACGGTTCATGAGTAGCCTTAAAATGGGTGAATAATAAAAAAGGTTTCTCTCTATCTCTTTTTTTTAACCAATCAATTGATAAATCTGTAATTATATCAGTAGAAAATCCTTTATGTACGTCCCATTCTTCGGACTTTTTGTGAAAATTTTCTACCGTTCTTAAAATTGGATCCCAGTACCTGCCTTGATCGAATAAAATGTTATAGTGATCAAAGCCCTGTGGTTCAGTCTTAAGATGCCATTTACCAATTATAGCCGTTTGGTATCCATTTTCACGAAGTAGCTTGGCTATATTCAAACTATCTTTGGGGAAAGGATCATCCAATGTATAAACTCCATTTTTATGACTATACTGCCCGGTTAGAATTGCGGCTCTACTAGGCACACAAATAGAATTTGTACAATAAACATTATTTAAAACCATTCCCTCATCTGCTAATCGTTTGATATTTAAATTTTGAACATAATCCGTTAAAATACCACCATAAATACCCCATGCCTGCGATGTATGATCGTCTGACATAATAAAAAGTATATTTGGCCTATTATTCTCCTTTTCTTCAACTTCTTTCTGACCTGTATTACAACCCGCCAAAATAATCAGGCTAGCAAGAAGCAGAATATATTTTAAAAAATCCCTCTTCATTTAGTGTTTATGTATTGCGGATTTAATTGATCAGGAATTGGTGCATTGGTATTAGTCCTCCAAATTTCCAGCATATTTATCAGTTCCGATGTTTTTTCAGGGTTAATTTGCGCAAGATTATTTTGTTCAGACAAATCTGTATCCAGATTGTACAGTTCAACAGTTCCATCCTCAAAGTATTGATGCAATTTCCATTTGCCGTATCTCATGGTAGAACCGGGACGGGTTCTAAAATAAGGATCTCTTCCGGTATATTCATTATAGCCGTTTTGGGCTTCAAGGTAAATTGGAAAGTGCCAGTATAATGCACGTTCTTTAATTGTCCCAAGATCAAATAGTATAGGAGTTAAACTTATTCCATCTTGTATCTGATTTTTCTTATACGATGCATTCGATATTTCCAATAAAGTTGGATAAAAATCTAAATTGATCACAGGTACATCAGATACTGAATTTGCTTTAATCTTACCATCCCAACGTATAATTAACGGAACGCGTGTACCGCCTTCATAGTAGGCGCCTTTACCATATTTCAGAGGAAATTGTTCGGAAACAGTAAATAAACCACCATTATCTGAAGTAAAAACTATAAGAGTGTTATCGGTCAACTTTAATTCTTCTAAAGTGTCTACCAGCCGTCCTACGTTCATATCCATTGCCTCTATCATTGCTGCATAGGTTGCATTTTTATGTTGAAGAGAAACTTGTTTTTTTTGATATTTATTTATTAACCCCTCTTTTCCCTGTATTGGTGTATGAACTGTGTAATAGGTCATATACAAGAAAAAAGTCTTGTTTTTAGAGTTTCTCAAAAAGCCAATGGCTTCATCCGTCAACCTGTCTGTCAAATATTCTCCTATTGGACCGTCTGTTAAATTATTATTTTGATAAGGACTAAAATAGGACTTAGGATGCCCAGAGTGATTTCCTCCAATATTTATATCAAACCCCTGTGTTTTTGGATCATCGCCCAGATGCCATTTACCCATGGACGCTGTTATATAACCCGCTCTTTTTAAAGCTTCTGCGATTGTTAGAACACTATCTACTAAAGTAACTGTGTTTGCTGTGGGAATTAATTTTCGGTCATTTGCATTTCCTCTTTCCGAACTATTTACAGTATAAATACCATGCCTTGGACTATATTGACCGGTAAGCAATCCCGCCCTGCTTGGAGCACAATTTGAAGCAGAAGCATATGCATCAGTAAATTTCAATCCCATCGAAACTAAGCGATCAATATTTGGGGTTTCGTAATAATTACTTCCATAGCAAGCCAGATCTGTCCAACCAAGATCATCAATATTAATATAAACAATATTCGGTTTTTTCTGAGCACTACAAAAATTGGCAATGGTAACAAATAGAATAAATATGAACTTTAAAGTTTTCATTTATCCCACCCTATTTAATAATTATTTCGTCTATAAAAAACCAACCGGCATTTCCGGCTCCAGGATGATCTGCAGGAATTTTTTCGATCCCTATGATATTGATCTTGAAATACCTGCTTTTATTATTCACATTAACAGCCATTACATCCATAAAACTTCCTTTGTTTTGAATTTTGGACGGACTATTTGACTGCTGTATCCCATTGAAAAATTTACCATCCCTGGAAAAACTAACTTCAAACATTTTTGGACCATACACCCAATTACCGGTAGTTTGAAGGTATCCTATTTCGATTTCATTAATTTGTTTAAGCTCCTTAAGATCAACAATAAACTCCAATTCTTTTCCAACTTGCCCTATCCATTGTCCGGAACTAAAATCACGATAACCTCTTTTACCATCCAATAGAACATCTATATTTTTATATTTGGAATGCAATTGTTTTGTAGCTTTTATAATACCACCAACACCCATATGATCAATCATTTCCATTTTTTTAGGAATATCTCTTTGATCTCCATGTTCCCAGGCAAGGTAATCTGCAATTAACTCCTCAACAATTTCAGGATATTCATTTACCAGATTATTCATTTCTGAAACATCTATACTCAGATCTGAAAGAAACAAGGCATCTTTTTCCAGATCCAATTTTCCCTTATGCGAAGTATCTTTAGGATAACCGATGAGCTTCCATTTTCCTTTTCTAACAACCCATTGGTTTCCGTATTTCCAAAAGGCACTCGTACGCTTAGATTTGGTATTTGGGTTTTGGATCATTTTCGACAGATCCATCCCATCAATATTATTTGGTTCTTCTTTTAATTCACACAATTTAGCTAGTGTAGGCATCCAATCCATATTGATCAGAAATTGGTCATTGACTTGATCTTTAGGAAGGTGATCTTGCCAGCTAATTATCGTTGGGAGCCTTATACCACCTTCAAAAAGACTAGATTTTGCACCCCTATACGGACCAGAATCTCCTCCTCCATTAAACGCACGAACTTCGGTAGAATATCCATTATCCGATTGATAAACAATTATTGTGTTTTCTCTCATTCCCAAAGCTTCCAATTTATCCAATAAAAATCCTATCCTCTCATCAATAGTTGAAATAAAGGCAGCATAGTCTCCCCTCGGTTTATCTACACCTTTATAGTACTCTCTCCATTTTTTGGTGGGTTGATATGGGTAATGAGGCATATTGATGGCATAATACATAAAGAATGGACTATTCTGATGATCCTCAACATATTGTATTGCTCTATCTGATATCAGGTCCGGAAAATATTGTCCATTATAAAAAACTTCCTTCCCGTTTTCATACAGATCATGAATATTTGGGCCATCCCAAAAGAAATAGTGTGAATAATTATCAATGCAACCTCGTAAATGCCCAAAAGAATAGTCAAAGCCCTGGGCATTTGGACTGGTCTCTTCACTCATCCCAAGATGCCATTTCCCAATATGAGCCGTAGTATAACCATTGTCTTTAAACATTTCTGCGATAGTATACTGTTCATTGGGCATACCATGCGAACCCGGAATGGCTGAAGTATTACCGGGGATTCCTGCATTTTGAGGATATTTACCTGTAAGCAGTGCCGCTCTTGAAGGAGAGCAAACTGGTGCTGCAACATAGGCTTGTGTAAATCTCGTTCCTTGTTTTGCCAGTTTGTCCAGATTTGGAGTATAAATATCTGTCGATCCATAACTGCCCAGATCAATGGCACCCTGATCATCGGTATAAATAACAATTACATTGGGTTTTTTATTATTTTGACCTTGAATTAAACCAATGCCAAAAAACATAACGAGTAAAATCAGGATTGAAAATAATTTTTGCATAGAGATTGTATAGATTATTATTCATTAATTTTAAATACTTGTAACCAATCATCGTTATTGACAACAAAAATTAACTTTTGAATTCCTGCCTCAGATAATCTAACTTTTTTAGCATCTCCTTTTATGAAAAATCCGCTATCCTGATGTCTTAGAGGATTAAAATTATTTTTTCCATCTCCGTAGAGAACCAAACCGATTCCAGCATCATTTCTTGTAGTTTCGATCTCCGATACGTATAAGTTGCCAACCAATAAAACATCTAAATTACCATCAGAATTAAAATCTTTTACCAGAAAATCATTTATACTGGAGATCTGAGCTTCTATTGGTAAATTGGAGACTTTGAATTTATTATTTCCTAAATTTTCGATATAAGAACTTGCAAATGTTTGTGTTTCATAATGCAATGAAGCCTCCAAATTATCTTCACCATAGACTTGGTCAATTTCTAAACTTGCAAAAACATCATACTTTTTAAAATCATCTTTCAATTTTGGTACTTGCTCTGAGGAACATGAAAAACCCCTTACAGGATAATGTTTGCCATAATTATAATATCCTAAAACAATATCCTTGCTCCCATTACCATCAAAATCCTTATAATAAACATCAAATGGGTTATCAACCGACGTTTTATACTTATAATTTAATCCCAAGTTACCGGCTATAAAATCTATATCCCCATCATTATCAAAGTCGCCTTGTTCCACACTAAACCACCAGCCTACTGTTTTCTCCAGATCGGGCAATGATAATTTTGAAAAAACACCCTCATTATTTTCCAATATTGTTATTGGCATCCATTCACCAGTAATAATTAGATCCAGATCTTTATCATTGTCATAATCAGACCATACCGCATCTGTAACCATTCCTATTTTCTTTAAATCTTTTGCTTTTTTACGGGTTACATCAACAAGTTTTCCATTAATATTTTCAAGCAATTTGCTATCGGCAGGCATCGGATAGGCTCTGGGAACCATTCTTCCTCCAACAAAAAGGTCGATATCCCCATCATTATCAAAGTCTGATGCACTTACAACACCTCCACTAAAACTGGAAATATCCAATTTTTTTTGTTTAGAAAAGTTCCCAAGCCCATCATTTATATACAATCTGTCTTTATAATTGGAACTGCCAGTTTCATATTCATTACCTCCACTTACCACATACAGGTCCTGATCTCCATCATTGTCAACATCAAAAAAGGC
>DAOUPU010000174.1 GCA_030625995.1 Flavobacteriaceae bacterium | reverse complement strand
AACATTCAATGTAACCCTCAGAGCCGAAACCCGCCTGCCGGCGTGGCAGGTCTGATGCGCTATTCAGTTGCGCCACAGGGCCATTTGTTTATTGTTGTTTTTAAATACTCTCTACCGTTTCCTGATTTCAAGTATTTCTCTCTTCCTCTTGCTTCTAATCTTGTCTCAAATTCTTCCATAAGAATCAACTTCCATGGAACATAAGCTTTTGTTGATTTATTTTGTTTAGTATTATGCTCTTTAATCCTTTTCTTGAGATTTTTCGTCATTCCTGTATAAGTTCTCTCAAATTTTAAACTATACAAAACATAAACAAAATACATATCCCTCCATTAACATTCAATGTAACCCTCAGAGCCGAAACCCGCCTGCCGGCGTGGCAGGTCTGATGCGCTATTCAGTTGCGCCACGGGGCCAATTTATCAACTCAATAATTCTTTTACAACCATAGAAATTGCTTTGCCATCTGCCTTGCCTCCCAATTGTTTAGAGGCAATACCCATCACCTTTCCCATATCTCTCATAGAAGAAGCTCCTGTTTGTGCAACAATTTCTTCAATAGCTTTTTTTAATTCCTCTTCGCTTAATTGTTGAGGTAAAAATTGCTCCAATATTTTTGCTTGTGCTATTTCCGGGTCCGCTAAATCATCTCTTCCTTGTTCAGAAAATATTGCAGCACTGTCTTTTCTTTGTTTTACCAACTTCTGAACAATTTTCAGTTCGTCAGATTCACTCAACTCCACACTACCTCCACTTGTATTGGCCAATAAAAATGCTGATTTTAATGCTCGCAAAGATTCCAAAGCAACTTTATCTCTCGATTTCATGGCAGATTTCATCTGCTCCATCACCTCTTTTTGTATACTCATAATACCATTTTTAACGGGCACAAAGATATACAATGGATTTAGCTTTTAAGAATTTTTCTAAATTTATTTTTCCCTATATCAAGACAAAATTTTCAGGAATAATCTTAGGTATGGTTAAAGGTATATCCCAAGAAAACATTGAGAACTAACAACGAAAACCCTGAAATTTGTGCATTTCATAACCCTAAAATAATACAGATCATTTTACATTTTGTGTAATTTCTTTTACAACATCATAAACCAAATAATTTTCATACCCTTTCCGCAATAAGAAATCGATAAGTTTTTGTTTTTTTTTCAAGTTATTGGGTTCAGAAAGTAATTCATACTTCTTTACTGCAATAAATTTTATCTTGTTATGGTACATATCGTCGTCAATTTCCCTTAAAGCGGTATCGATATTATACTTTGAAATATTCTTGCTTTTTAATTCTATTTCTATTCTTCTTTTTCCCCAACTTTTAATATTGAATTTTCCACGTGCAAAACTTTTAGCATAACGTTCTTCATTTAAAAAATCATTTTCCATCAAATGCAAGAGAATTACCTCACAAGCTTCAGGTATCAATCGCATTTTAAACAATTTTTCCTCCACCTCTCTATGACATCGCTCTTGATAGTTACAATAACCTTCTAGTCTTTTTTTTGCCTCATCTACCGTATATGTTAACTTTTTATTTTTCAAACCATCAAATATTACATTTATAAAAATACTTTCAACAACAAATTTAAAACTACATAATTATGCTGAAGTATCCTCTTTTTTTATTTCCTTTTATTTTTATCTTTTATGCTAACTCTCAAACCGCCATCATCAGAACACAAAATTTTGATGAATCTTCTCCTAGTTGGAACTTTACAACCGATGTTCCATTCTTTGATCATGGTTCAGATGGTTTTTTTGGTGTGCACGATGGCGACAATGACAATGATACAAATGACACCGGAATTGCAACTAATGCTAGTTCTCTGGGTTTTATAAATATTGAAAATGATTTTTTATTTATAAACGATTTGAATGACGAGGGAGACAACGGTACCAATGGTAATGTCATTATTTTATTCCATGACGTTGATCTTGAAAGTTATCGAGATGTGCATATCTTTTTTGATTATGACGTTATTGGTTTTGGCTCTGCAGATTATATTCATTATGAAATTATAGAAGATGGAATATCTACATCTTTAGAAGAGCTTCCAAAAAACGGGATGGGCTCCTCTTTTATAACAATAAAAAATAGCACAAAAATTCTGTCTTTTAGGTTTATTATAAAACAAAACGGTCAAGGTGATTTTGCCGGAATTGATAATATAACTATAGAAGGGCAGCAAATAACCCCTTGCAACGAACTTTTGATCTCAGAATATGTAGAAGGAAGTTCTAGTACCACTCATAGAAATAATTATATTGAGATCTATAACCCAACCAGTTCTGCCATTTCTTTAGAAAATTATGACTTAATCAAATATACCGGAAAAAGTACTGTGATATCAAATGTTTTGCAACTAACCGGGACTATTATGTCCTATGGAACATATTTGATAGAAGACAGCAAAGAAAACCTCAATATTACCGCAGATCTTTCCACGAATAATGCCGTAATGGATTTTACAGGCGATGATAAAATTGCATTAAGGAGCTCTAATAATATTATTGATTTGATAGGAGTAATTGGTGACTCGATAAACTTTGCTAAAAATGTAACGTTGCGAAGGAAAAGTACTATACAAAATCCCAATAATCAATTCAGCTTAATAGAATGGGATGTATACGATCTGGAGGATCTTGGAAATATCAATCTGCACGTATCTAATTGTAGTGGTGATATTCCGGAAATAGAAGTTAATGGTAATTATCAATTAATTACTGACGGAAATAAGAGTACTTCTTCCAAAAACAACACTTATTTCGGAACAGTTGCTATGGGTTCAGATGATGAAATAATAAAATCCTTTTACATAAAGAATTTGGGTAACGCAATCCTAAAGATCAGTAATATATCAATAACAGGAGATACTGATAACTATTCAATTTTAATAGCTCCAACCTCAAATATCCAACCATTGGATTCGTCCGAAATATCCATTCGTTTCATTCCAGAGACCAAGGGAATTAAAACGGCAATCGTAAATATTGAAAATAACGACGCTTCTGAAAACCCATATGATTTTATAATCCAGGGAGAAGGCAGCAGCGAGACCAATAGCCCACTAATGATTACACAATATTACGAGGGGTCCAGCAATAACAAATGGATTGAAATTACTAACATTAGCGAAACAATAACACCAGAAAATACCTACTATATAGCTCTGTTTTGGAATGAGGACGCTAAAAATCCGATAGATATAAAACCAAGTAGAAATAAAGCCATTCCGTCTATGTCGGCAGGTGAAGTTGTAAAATATCAATCGACTTTAACGGTAACTGAACCTGAATACGCTCTTGATGGTAGCGAAATAAAATCGGGCGTGTGTAGCTTTACCGGTGATGATATACTAATTATTAGCACAACTAATAATACTTCTTCTTGGAAAAATCGGTTAGATGTAATCGGTACAGATACACTTTGGGGAAAGGATGTTAGCTATGTGAGAAAATATGGTTGTGCAGGTGTACGTACAAATACAGGCTTTAACCCTTTGGATTGGTTCATTTATGAAATAATGGACATCAATAATGCCATAATCGATAGTAACTTAAGAATAGGAAAGCATTATTTGGGAAGCACCTCTTTTACATTATCTGATATTTGGAATAATGGCAAGCCTGACAAATATAGAACAGCTATAATCGATCAAAATTTTGATTCCTTCAAATTGGGAGATTTGGAGATTTGCAACCTAATAATTAATGCAGGAAAAATACTAAGTATAAAAGCTAATAATTATATCTCTATCGCTAATAATTTAACCGTAAATGGATTTTTAGAAATTCAGCATGAAGGGACGCTATATATGGAAAATAATGATGGTGTAGTGATGGGCAACGGAGAACTGAATATTCATAAGACCACAACTACTATAAAAAGACATGATTACACCTACTGGTCCTCACCGGTAAAAAATGCTGATTTTGCATCCGTTTTTGATGCATCTCCTCAAAATTCCTTTTACAGTTTTGAAACAAATAATTATTCGGATAGTAATTATGACGATGTTGATGATGATGGAAATGCCTGGCAACGTGCCAGTGGCAGCATGGAAGTGGGGAAAGGTTATACTGCCATGGCGCCCAATAGCAATCCTTTTATTGATAGACAATCTGTTATTTTTAAAGGACCTGTAAATAACGGAATAATTAATGTATCTGTTGCTTTAAGCAATGATGACACCAATAATAATGATGACTGGAATTTAATTGGCAATCCTTATCCAAGTGCCATCAGTGCAGACATTTTTTTAAATGATGGCAATAATATTGCTCTGCTTAACGGATCAATTTATTATTGGACTCACAACACCTCAGCGAATATCGATAATGTTGATAAACCATACAGCTCTGATGATTACGCCATATATAATATTGGTACCGGTGGTATAAAAGCAACCTCACAAGGCGAGATACCTACTGGTAATATTGCTAGTGGACAGGGGTTTTTTGTAGAGGCTATTAAATCTGGAAATATAGTATTTAACAACCAAATGCGATTGAAATTGAAAAATGATAATTTTTTTAAAACCGAAAATATTAAAAACAAAGAAACTCAAGAGAAGGAAAAAATGTGGCTGAATCTTTCTAATCATCAGGGAGCTTTTAGTCAGATACTCATTGGATTTATAGCTGATGCTAGTATTCGAATAGAATCTAAATATGACTCCCCTAGATTAGATGGCAGCAATTATCTCTCCTTCTATTCTATAGAAGATAATCAAAAACTTGCCATCCAGGGAACCAATTCCATTAGGGGGGAAGAAATTATTCACCTGGGATTCTCATCTAAGATCCAAGAAAAAGTTACTCTAAAAATTAGTATCGACCATTTAGAAGGGCGGCTTATTCAAAGAGATATCTACCTAGTAGACAATTTATTGCAAAAAACGCATAATTTAAAAATACATGACTATTCTTTTAGAGTAGAAGAACAGGGTAATTTTGATAATCGTTTTTATATAAAATTCGGTAATTCTTTGTCGGTATATGAAGAGCCTCTATTTATTAAAGAAGAACTCATTGTAAACCGAACAAAGGATTTGTTAAAAATAAAAACGAGCATGAATTCTAATCTGAAATCCATAAAGATATTCGATATATTGGGAAGAATTATTTTTAAAGTGGAGCCATATCAAAAAGAGTATTCTTTAAATCATCGAGAATTGGGCTCTTCGGGAATATTAATATTGCATGCTGAGCTTTCAAATGGAAGAATATTAACAAAAAAAGTGATGATATGAAACAAAAGAACCTCTAATTTAAATTAGAGGTTCTTTCATCTATAGAATCGATTATTATATACCAGGGTGATACTTAAAACTT
>DAOUPU010000204.1 GCA_030625995.1 Flavobacteriaceae bacterium | reverse complement strand
ATTACTATTGTAATATTCAGCCAATTTTATGTTATTATCTTTTTCCATTTTATAAACATCCGGATCCAGATCATCTGCATTTTCTAAAAGATCATTTAGGCTTGTAGAAATTTCCGTCAGTCGCCCATCAAATTCCTGTTTCTCTAATTCGAAGTAAACTTTGGCATTATCCAACTGATTTTCTTGTATATACGCCACCTTTTCATTTAAATATTTATTCGTACCAGCACCGGTTCCATCAAAATTTAATGAATTTGGAAAGTCACTGGCATCAAAATTCATTTCAATATCATAACCATTTTTTAAATAAACAAATGCCTGTAATTCACCATCATTAAAACCATGGAAGCCGTCTACAACTTTCAAGGTATCCTGATAAGTTCCATCTTCGTTGACCTTAATTTCTTTCTTAAAATCTTTTCCTAAAATAGTGAGAGTTTCACCATTTTGATTTACAATTGAGCCTTTGATACTCACATAATCCTTTATTTGCGGTTTGCTACAGGAGCTAATTGTGATTGCAAGTATTAATGTTATTAATATTTTCATTTTATTTTTTATTTTTTTAAATCGTGCAAATTTATGCTTTTTCAATTAATTATAGTGTTAAACATTTCTAAATAGAATAACAGAATTTAACTTAAAGACGTAAAAAAGGTATATTTATTACTTATTAACTTATTTTTAATAATTATTGTATTTTTATTTCTAGAAAATAAGATGGCTTTATTGCCATTCTTTCGTTTCAATAGTAATAAAATACCAAGTCAGAAGATAATTTATGCAATTATAAATATTGATTTTTATAAGAGGACAAAGTGGTTATCGCGAGCACTCTGGATTCTCAAAATTTTAAACAGATGAAAATCTATTCCCTAATTTTAATGATATTTTTTTTTAAAGGAGATTATTTTCTGCAACCTACAAACTATTTTCAATCGGAGTTTGAATGGGAACTAAAAAAAGAGAAAAATAATATTAAGGTTTTTGTGCGAGATTCTACCATATCAGGCATTAAAGGGATCAAGGTGATTACCACAGTGAAGGCTTCTGTTGAAAGGTTGGTTGAAGTAGTTTACGATATTGAATCTTATCACGAGTGGGTATCTAATTTGGAGACAGCTAAAATTTTAGAGACTATAAGTAAACGAGAGATCTATTATTATTTTCAGGCAGATGTTCCATGGCCTTTCAGAAATAGGGATGATGTAATGAGGTTTGTTATGGAAGAAGATCATGATAATGGTGGTATAACAATTTTTTTCACAGGGCACCCTGATTATATACCGGAAAAAGATAAAATAGTGAGATTAAGTTTAAATAAAGGTCATTGGAAATTTACACCACTACCGAATGGAGAAGTAGAAATTGATTATTTATTTTTTACGGATGAGGGGAAAGGTTATCCAAACTGGATTGTAAATATGTTTATCGTGGATGGCCCATATGAGACCGTTGAAAATTTAAAAGAATATGTGAACAAGGAGAAATAGGGGTGAGATCTTATTGAAGTTGATACCCCTGTTTTTTTATGATCCACCCCAACGAATTATTTATTCTGTCAATATAGTTTTTCTCATAACTATAATCTTTTAAAGCATGTTTACTCTTAATAGTTTTTGCAATAGCACCTTCTATCTTGCTGAAATCTTCCTTAAGCAGATTCTTATAGATCTCTGCAATTATTTTTTTTGGGTTATCAATTAAGTCTGTATATTTTATTTCCATCAAATTTTCACTACTTAACCTATTTTTATCCAGGGTATATTTCTCTATCATAGCGCTATAAGTATATAAAATTGATTCCATTAACTCTTCTTCACCTATGGTTTGAAGCTGCAATGGTGGTAATATGCTCCTATAGAAATCAAAAGTAGATCGTACCACTTCATAAGGATCTCTATGGATGAAAATAAATTTAGCATTTGGGTACATTTCTAATAACCAGTCAATTCTGGCTGTATTTGGTGGATTTTTAGAAATAAATCTTTTTCCATTGGTGTTCATTAAGCACCTTTTAACAAATCGCTTATAGTTATTTTTAAATTTTTCAACTTCTGTGGGTTGAGCAGTTCTTGCCAATAGATATTCGTCCGTTATTGATTTTATCTTATTTGGAAAATACCACCAGTTATAGTAGCTAAAAATATATTCATTATTAAGAGCGAACTCTTCCTCCTGAGGGTAGTCGGCATCCAGTTTTACATTGTCAACCGGTCTCTTATTTGGCATTAATATTTTAACAATAGGCTTAAAAAGCCATTGAAATGCAAAAATATTGTTTGGAAAAACTGTCTGATAGGTAGTAGGATATCCCACCTCTTTGTCCAGACACATTAAATTGTGGAGAAAAGTAGTTCCACTTCGCCAATGGCCAATTATAAAAACCGGGTCTTTTAGATCTTTAGGCTTGGTCTTTAAGCTGTATACAAGCTGATCGAACCATCCAAAAATTGTACAAATACAACTAACCAGGAAACTGTTGAACCATCTGATATAATAACGTTTTTCAATCCCATACTTTTTGGTCAAGCGTAAAAAGACAGAAATTTTACTCCCCGATAGTGATGTTATGGGTACATTAAAATTTCTGTCTTTTTTCATTGATATCTATTGAAATAATTTTCAACATATTAAAAATAGTTGATTTAATCAATATATATTAAATTATGAGAAGAATTAAATCTCTAATTCATCAAATAAGTCAATTAGTTCAGGCGATGAAGGTCGAGGTGCATTGGAATTCACAATATTTCCTTCAGGGTCAATTAAAAGAAACCTTGGAATTCCTTGAATTCCATAATCAGTAACAAATTGAGATTTCCCGCTATTATCTGCAAAGAGCTGTATACCGCCCAATTCTTTTTCCTTGATCATTTCCATCCATTTGTCATGATCGTTCTTAGCATCAATAGATAAACTGACGAAGGCTATATTTTTGTCATGATAATTTTTCTCAACTTCTTTTAAGGCAGGAATTTCTCTAATACAAGGTCCACACCACGTGGCCCACACATCAATGTATACATATTTCCCTTTTAGATCGTCCAATGAAGTTGTACCACCACTATAGTTTTCATAGTCAACAAATTTTGGTGAAGGCTGTCCATTACTGAGTTTGATCAATTTATTGTATTTTTCTGTAATATCTTGTTTGTGGGCATCGTCAGTTGAGCCAGCCATAAAAACGTCGTAATAATCTTGTACCGATTTTGTATAGGATATACCTGACCTAGCGGCTCCATATAATAATTTTTCCTTAATAATTGGTGATTTTATATCGTTGCTGAGTGTTTTTAGATAGGTAATATCAATTTCCGTATTATTCTGTTTAGCTGATTCTTTTGCTTTTTTGTTATAATAACTGATCAGGTATGTGCTATAATCATTAATTCCCAATAATGCTTCGTCCTCCAGATTTAAACCTTTATTATAATCCGGATAATTCTCCGATACCTCAAAATCTTTTTCTTCAGTAACAAATCGTTTATACGCTTCATATCGATCCATTCTATTCACCCAGTTATAAGTAATAGAAGCTTCTTCTAAAGTTCTAAAATCTCCGTCAATGTCTTTTTGGGAATCTAAATAATCAATTTCTAACTTTTTTACAGAATCTGCAATTCTCACATAGTCCTCTTCATTTATAGTACCTAAATATTGATAAGCTCTATATTTACCCAATCCTTCATCGTTCAAGTATTTCTGTGCGAGGTAATTGTTTTCAGAACTTCCAATGCCAGAATAAGCAATCGACTCATCAAATTCTTTTGTGTCGAGAGATAGATTTAAATTATCGCCAGGCTTTAAATAAAAACCGGAAGTTTCATTATTGTATCTAAACACATAATAGCCGGGTTGAACATCCTGTATTGTATCCATAAATGTACCATCCTCTTGAACACTGATGTCCTTTAGAACCTTTACACTACTGCGAACAGAGAATGTTGGACCATTAATATTTTCTATTTTGCCGCTAAGTATGGCATAATCTATTTTTGTTTCTTTTTTAGAACAAGATATAATTGTTAAAACAAGCAAGATTAAAAGAAATTTTTTCATAATTAAATATTTTATTTTGGTCAAAAATAAGACTATAAAGGTTAATTAAAACCTCTTTTGTATTTTTAACAAAAAATTTGCATAATTAATTAAAAATGAAATTTTATCAAAAAGAAATAAGTCTGCCACGGTTCCATAGAGGATTTCATTTGGTAACAAATTTAATCCTTGATGCTATCCCTGAAATTAATAAAATAGAGGTAGGGCAATTACAGGTTTTTATAAAGCATACCTCTGCTAGTCTGACAATAAATGAAAATGCTGATCCAACCGTAAGGAAAGATTTTGAAAGCCATTTTAATAAAATGGTTCCGGAAAATATGCCGTATTATATTCATAACTACGAAGGTTCTGATGATATGCCTGCCCATCTTAAGGCATCCCTTCTTAGTAGCTCAATACAAATACCGATCTCCAATGGCAGATTGAATATGGGTACCTGGCAAGGAAT
>DAOUPU010000159.1 GCA_030625995.1 Flavobacteriaceae bacterium | reverse complement strand
AAGCAATCTATAAGACTCAAAAATTTGAAAAAAAAAATAAACAAGGTGAAAACATTCGATTTACAAAGAAAAAAGGAAACAATACAGTCTATGCCATTTCCTTAATAAAACCTGAAGCAATTTTCTTGGTTGACAATATAGTGCCAAATGATGGTTCAGAGATCTATCTTCTGGGACATGAAGAGTCCTTAGAATGGAACTACAATAAAAACACAGGATTGAAAATAAATATCCCTATGGAAATTTTAAATAGCTGGAAAAGCGATACCTATGCATGGACCTTTAAAATTACGGGCAAAGAAATTTAGTTTTATGGTTGATACTCAAATATTTAAGTCCTTGTTAAAAGGTATTAAACTAGTTTTAGTAATTTCTTTTTTAACATTGTTTTCTTGTCAGAATAAGGAGATAGTAAAGGAATCTCAACAAGTTTTATGGTATGAACAACCGGCTGCCAATTGGATGCAGGCACTTCCGGTTGGAAACGGAAGATTGGGTGCGATGGTATTTGGAGATCCTCTGCATGAACGTATTCAGCTGAATGAGGATTCCATGTGGTCCGGAGGTCCGGACTGGGGAAATTCAAAAGGTACAGAGGAAGATCTGAAGCAGATCAGGCAACTTTTAAAAGATGGAAAAAATAAAGAAGTGGATAAGTTGATCGTTGATAAATTTTCCTACAGATCCATAAAAAGATCCCACCAAACCATGGGTGATCTATACATCAATTTTCAAGAAGAGAAAAAGATTGAAAATTACACGCGATCCTTGAGTTTAAACGATGCTTTAGTATCGGTTAACTATTCTTCTGATGGGGATAAATTTTCGGAAAAAGTATTTTCATCAGCCGTTGATGATGTCCTGGTCATAGAATTAACAACTACAGCCAAAGAAGGGATGAACTTTAGCATAAAACTGGATCGCCCATTAGATCACGGGCATAATACAGTAAATCTATCAAACCCCTCAAATAATGAAATTATTATGACGGGGATGGTTACACAATATGGAGGAATGAAAGAATCGAAACCCTTTCCAATTGATTATGGTGTAAAGTTTGAAACCAGGTTAAAAGTTAGAAATAAATCCGGTAGTATTGAAGCTAAAAATGGGGCGCTGACATTTAAAGGTGTTCAAAAAGCAACCTTGTTTATCGTGTGTAATACATCTTTTTATCATGATAAATACGAAGAGAAAAATATAGAAACCCTATCGTTGTTAAAGGATAAATCCTTTGATGAATTATTAAAAAGACACACAACTGACTATCAAAAATTGTACAAAAGGGTTGATTTTGATCTTGGAGGTCAGGAATTAGATTCTCTGGCTACAGACAAAAGATTAAAAAGGATCAAAGAAGGCTTTGATGACCCGGATCTGATAACAAAATTGTTTCAGTATGGAAGATATTTATTGATATCTTCATCCAGACCAGGTACGAATCCGGCAAATTTACAGGGCATATGGAATGATCATATTGAAGCTCCATGGAACGCCGATTATCACTTAAATATCAATTTACAAATGAACTATTGGCCAGCCGAAGTTACCAATCTTAGTGAGTTGCACCAACCATTCTTTGATTTTCTGGACAGGTTGATCGAACGTGGGAAGATTACTGCAAAAGAACAATATGGTATAGACAGAGGAGCAATATTACATCATGCCACTGATCTTTGGGCTCCTGCCTGGATGAGGGCTGAGCAAGCATATTGGGGCGCATGGATCCATGGTGGTGGTTGGTCTGCACAACATTACTGGGAACATTATCAGTATACACAGGATAAAGAGTTTTTGAAAACCAGGGCCTATCCTGCCATGAGATCTTTTGCTGAATTCTATTTGGACTGGTTGGTATGGGATGAAAAGAGTGGTGCCTGGGTTTCCTCTCCGGAAACCTCCCCGGAAAACTCCTATATATCAGGAGACGGGAAACCTGCAGCTGTATCTTATGGTAGTGCAATGGGACATCAAATTATTAGAGAAGTATTTGACAATGTTCTGGAAGCGGCTGAAATATTGGAATATAATGATGAATTTGTTAAAGAAGTGCAATCAAAAAGAGATAGACTTTATCCAGGCGTTGTTGTGGGCAAAGATGGCAGATTGTTGGAATGGAATGAAGCTTTTGAAGAACACGAAAAAGGGCACAGACATATGTCGCATTTATATGCATTACATCCCGGTGATCAAATTGTAGAAAGCAATAGAGAAGCTTTTGAGGCTGCTAAAAAGACCATTGCCTATAGGTTACAATATGGTGGAGCTGGAACAGGTTGGAGTAGAGCCTGGATGATAAATCTCAATGCCCGTTTATTAGATGAAAAGTCGGCGGAAGAAAATATTAGAAAATTCTTGCAAATATCTGTTGCCGATAATTTATTTGATGAGCATCCTCCTTTTCAAATTGATGGTAATTTTGGATTTACCGCTGCTATTGCTGAGCTTTTAATGCAATCTCATGAAGAATTTATCAGAATTCTTCCCACCTTACCCTTGAATTGGCAAAAGGGAAAAATAGCTGGTCTTAAAGCCAGAGGAAATATAGAAGTAGATATAGAATGGAAAGAAGGAAAATTACACTGGTTAAGCCTAAAATCAAAAGAAGATCAAACTAAGAAAGTAGTATACAATGATTTAGAAGTAGTCCTTAACTTGAAAACTAATCAAATAATCCGGTTAGATGGTAATCTGAACATATTAAAATAAATGCCAAATGGAAATAAAACAATTTTTAAAAATTTCTTTGACAACATTAATCTTTATTGGTGTTCTATGTTCATGTCAGCCTTCAATTAAAAAGGAAGGTTCCAAACAAATAGCAAAGCATGTTATTTTGATCGGCTCAGATGGTTTTGGTGCATATGCATTTGAGAAAGCTAAAATACCCAATTTAAGAAAGCTGATGAAAGATGGTTCGTATTCCTTAAAGGCACGAGCTGTATTACCTTCATCCAGTGCTGTAAACTGGGCTTCTATGATCATGGGGTCGGGACCCGAACTACATGGATATACAGAATGGGGTAGTAAAACTCCTGAGTTGCCATCGAGAATAATAGGCAATGGTGGAATTTACCCTACTATCTTTAGCTTAATTGATGAACAAATTCCCAATGCAAAAAAAGGAGTTTCTTACACTTGGGGAGGTATTGGATATCTTTTTGAAAAAAATATGGTCGATCTGGATTTTAACGGGGACTCCGATGAGGCGACCACAAAAAAAGCCCTGGATTTTATCATAAATGAAAAACCAGCACTAACTTTCATTCATTTAAGTGAGCCCGATGGTGCCGGACATAATATAGGACATGATACCAAGGAATATTATGAGGCTGTAGAAAATATCGATGATATCATTGGTAAAATTATAAATACTCTTGAAAAAAACGGAATAATGGACGATACTGTAATTCTATTCAGTTCTGACCATGGGGGTATCGATAAAGGTCATGGTGGTAAGACACTGGTTGAAGTAGAAATTCCTTGGATCATCTATGGAAAAAATATTCCTTCAAAAGGAGAACTAAATTCTAGTATTGTTACCTATGATACCGGAGCCACTATAGCCTATTTGTTAGGTTTGGAAGTACCGGATTTTTGGAGAGGAAAACCTGTAATCGAGATGTTTAAAAATGAAGAACTATAATATAATTTACCTATTGTCTTTAGGAATTCTTCTGGGGGCATGTGATACAAAAAAAATAGAGGTAGCACCACCTAATATTATCGTTTTTTTGGTGGATGATATGGGATGGCAGGATACTTCCGTCCCGTTTTGGGATAAAGAAACTCCTTTTAACAGGCGCTATCAAACTCCCAATATGGAACGATTGGCGTCGGAAGGAATGAAATTCACTCAAGCTTATGCCACCCCCGTTTGTACTCCTACGAGAGTTAGTTTAATGACAGGGATGAATGCTGCAAGGCATAGAGTAACTAACTGGACCTCCGCCAGAGATAAGATCCATGGGATGGAGAAGAATCATCCTGCTTTACAATTTCCTATATGGAATATGAATGGCCTAAGTCCCGTTATCGGAGATTCTCATGCTGTATATGCTACTCCTCTTCCTGAGCTTTTGAAACAAGCAGGATACTATACCATTCATGTAGGAAAAGCACATTTTGGAGCCAGAGGCACAATTGGTGAAAACCCTATAAATTTAGGATTTAAAGTAAATATTGGAGGCACAGGTGCGGGCCAGCCAGGAAGTTATTTGGGAACGGAAAACTACGGTAATGGAATTACAAAATTAAAACCATGGGCTGTACCTGATCTAAATGAATATTTTGGTAAAGATATTTTCTTAACGGAAGCATTGACATTAGAGGCTATAAAAGCAATGGATACAGCAGTTACTAATAAAAAACCTTTCTTTTTGTATATGGCGCACTACGCTGTTCATACACCAATTATGGGTGATGATCAATTTTTGCAAAAATATCTGGATACCGGAATTGATTCTACTGAAGCAAAATATGCTTCTATGATCGAAGGGATGGACCAAAGTTTAGGCAATATAATGGATTATCTTACAAAGAAAAACCTGGATAAAAATACCATCATTCTTTTTATGTCGGATAATGGCGGCTTAAGTGCTGTTGCAAGGGGTGGAGAAAAACATACACATAACAAACCTTTAGCAAGCGGAAAAGGATCTGTCCGTGAAGGAGGAATCAGAGAGCCGATGATCGTCAAATGGCCGGGAATAGTAAAGTCCAATTCGGTATCCGATGGGTATTTGATCATAGAAGATTTTTATCCAACAATATTAGAAATGGCAGGAATTACAAATGTCGAAACCGTACAAAAAATTGATGGTATTAGCTTTATGCCACTTCTGAATGGGGAAAAGATGAAAGAAAAAGATCGACCTTTGTTTTGGCATTACCCTAACGAATGGGGGCCATCAGGACCGGGGATCGGGGCTTCCAGTGTGGTTAGGAAAGGAGATTGGAAACTGATCTATTATCATATAGATGAAAGAACGGAATTGTTTGATCTTAAGGAAGATATTGGAGAACAGCATGATCTCGTAGCGTCAAATCCTGAAAAAGTAAGAGAACTGGCAACTGTATTATCCGATTATTTACAAACAGTAAATGCACAAATGCCAATTCATAAAAACACAGGATTGAAAGTCTCATTACCAATTAATGCCTTAAAACAATATTAGGTCACAGAATATATTTTATGAAAATATTTAAATATTTACTTATTGCGATAATTAGTTTGTTCCATTCATGTACCACACAAATTGAACCTCCTGCTCCGGTAGGGCCGCTTCCTTCTGCACGTCAGTTGGTCTGGCAAGAAATGGAATACTATGGTTTTCTTCATTTTAATATGAATACCTTCACCAATATCGAATGGGGAGAGGGGAGTGAAAAACCTTCACAATTTAATCCATCAGAACTGGATGCCATGCAATGGGCCAGAATTGCTAAAGAAGCAGGGATGAAAGGACTTATTATTACTGCCAAACATCATGATGGTTTTTGTTTATGGCCTTCAAAATACACAGAGCATTCGGTAAAGAATTCTACCTGGAAAAATGGAAAAGGAGATGTTATAAAAGAGCTTTCAGAAGCCTGCAAAGCTTATGGCCTTAAAATGGGAGTGTATCTGTCGCCTTGGGACCGAAACCACCCTGACTATGGGAAGCCGGAATATGTAACTGTTTTTCACAATCAATTACGAGAGTTATTAACCAACTATGGAGATATTTTTGAAGTATGGTTTGATGGTGCCAACGGGGGTTCCGGGTATTACGGTGGCGCGAATGAAACCAGAAAAATTGATAATAAGACTTACTATCAGTGGGATAAAGCAATAAGCATTGTACGGGAATTGCAGCCTAATGCGGTTATTTTTGGCGATGGTGGGCCCGGAGTTCGTTGGGTGGGCAATGAAGAAGGATGGGCAAATGAAACCAATTGGAGCTTGATAAGAGATGAGGTTCATATAGGTTATCCAAAATATAAAGAACTGAGATCCGGACATGAGGATGGAACCAACTGGGT
>DAOUPU010000119.1 GCA_030625995.1 Flavobacteriaceae bacterium | reverse complement strand
GTAAAAAAATGTAACTTTAGAAATCAAAATCAAAATTTTATTGAAAATATTCACCTATATATACATCATTTTATTTGGATGTTCTCTTTTGTCATCAGGGGCAGTCAACGGGCAAAAAACGAAAAAATATGACCTGGACGCAATTGATGAAGTAGCTCGAAAGGATCTGGAGGTTTCAGGAGCACCCGGTGCTATGATTGCTTTTGTTCAGGATGGCGAGATAGTATATCAAAAAGCATTTGGGATAAGTAATAAAAAAACCAAAGTTCCTGTAAATACAGAAACACTTTTTCTCACTGCTTCTGTAACAAAAATAATTACTACAACAGCACTTTTGATGGCTTGTGAAAAACAAGGCATAGCTGTAAACACGCCCATCGGAAATATTCTAAAATACCTGTCTCCAAAACTATCTTTAATTACTATACACGAAATTCTTTCTATGAGCTCAGGAATAATTGATTATTTACCAACAAAAAAAATATATAAAGAGGATGTGGAAACCTATTTAGAACAATATGGAGATAAACTTGTTTCCAGTCAGCTCCAATCAGTTTTTTCTTATACGAATATAGGGCACGTATTGGCCGGTTCACTTCTGGCGGAAATAATGGAATCTACTTTTTTCGAAGCGATCCAAGAGCTAATATTCGACCCGATTAAAATGGAGAATACTACCTATTATGAAAGTGTTGCTAAGCTTAAATATGTTACATCTGGACATATAAAAGGAGCTCGGGTAGATCATGAATTAATCTATCCATTTATCCAACCTGCAGCCTCTATGTTTAGTAATGTGCACGACTTGTCACAATTTGCTATATGCTTTATGAATGATGGAAATATTGACAACCAACAAGTTATTAGTAAAAGCGTGATAAAAAAAATGTCGACAAGTTATACGCCCTTAGGGGTTTTACACCAATACTTGGGGTACCCTGGTTCTTATTATAATTATGGTTTGATCGGTTTTGATTTTAAAGGAATTCATTTTTTGGGTCACCCCGGTGAGTCCGGAAGCCAAAATATATTGTTTGTTATGGCACCAACCCATCAGGCGGCATTTATTTTGATGAGCAATACAGGATCTTATCCATTTATCAACACCTTTGAAAAGATGGTGGAAATTTTTTTGCCCGTCCAAAATGATACCACTACCACTTACTACTCTGAAGTTGACCTAAAGAAATATGTTGGAAAATACTACAAACCAAATATTCAGGGGAACAAGCATGATGTTACCGAGATTAGATCTCGAGGAAAGAATTTATTTATTCATTTTAATGAAGAGGACATTTATCCGCTCATGCCAAATGGAAAAGACAGATTTACCTATAAAAATCCAATGATTATATTCCCAATGGAAATTGCCTTTTATACAGATAACCATGGAACGGTTAAATATTTAAATCATTATTGGAAAACCTCCATTAAAAATTGAGAGATTAAAAAATATATTGGGTTCCAAGTTGTGTCATAGATCGTAGGGATATATTTAAATCCGACTCTGATAGGTATACAGATCAAAATAGCGGCCTTTCTTGTCTATAAGTTCTTGATGTTTACCTCGTTCAACAATATTTCCTTCTTCAATTACTAAAATTTGATCTGCCTGCTGTATAGTGCTTAACCTGTGCGCAATAACAAAAGTGGTTCTATCCTTCATTAACATATGCAAACTTTTTTGAATATAAGATTCGCTTTCTGTATCCAAATTAGAAGTTGCTTCATCCAAAATAATTATCTTGGGATCTGCTAAAAGTGCTCTGGCTATAGATATTCTTTGACGTTGCCCACCAGAGAGTTTGACTCCTCTTTCTCCAATTACCGTATCCAGTCCATTTTCAAATTTATCTGTAAATTCATTGACATAAGCTCCGTTTACTGCTTCTGCCAATTGTGCATCACTGGCATCTGCTTTGGCGAATAAAATATTCTCACGAATTGTGCCTTCATATAAAAAATCGTCCTGTAATACCACACCAAGCTTACTCCTGTAACTGCTTAAATTTACCGTTGAAAGATCAATTCCATCTAAAGAAACTTCTCCTTCGGATGGATTTAAAAAGGTAGCTGCCAGTCCTGCAATCGTAGATTTACCGGAACCTGAGGATCCTACCAAAGCTGTAACACTTCCTGCAGGTGCTTCAAAGGAAATATTATGTAATACCTCCTTGCTCTCTTCGTAACTAAAAGACACGTCTTCAAATATAACATCTCCTGTAATTTCACCGATCGATAAGGTTCGAACTTCAGGATCATCCTCTTCTGTCATTGCCATCAATTCTTCAGTACGATCTAATCCCGCCATTGCTTCTGTTAGCTGGCTGCCAATATTACTCATCTGAACAATAGGAGCTATCATAAACCCTAGAAATAGAGTGAATGAAACAAAATCACCGTAGGTCATTGTATCGTTCATAATAAAATATCCACCCATTCCCATGATGCCAACAGATGCTAATCCTAATAAAAAAGTAGATGAACTTGTCATTAATGCAGTAGCTGTGAGACTCTTTTTAACATTGAGGTACAAACGTTCCACGCCTTTTTCAAAAGTAATATTCTCTTGCTCCTCTGCGTTAAATCCTTTTATCACTCGTACACCATTTAATGTTTCTGTCAATCTACCGGTTACTTCCGCGTTTATTTTTCCACGATCTCTAAAAATTGGTCGGATATAACCAAAAGCCTTTAAAGCAATAAAGCCAAATATCGCTACCGGTACTAATACAAGTAAGGTCATGGTGGCATTTATTTTTATCAATATTATCAAGGATATGATGGATGTAAAAGTCCCTCCAATTAATTGTACCAAACCTGTACCTACTAAATTGCGAACGCCTTCCACATCGGTCATAACTCTGGAAACGAGTGCTCCGGACTTATTGTTGTCAAAAAAGCTTATCGGAAGTCTGAGTAGTTTTTTTTGAACTTTGGCTCTTAATAAAGAGATTAAATGCTGTGCTTCCACACTGAGTAAGCGAGTCAATGAAAATGACGTCGAAGCCTGAATTAGTATTGCAATACTAACCACAATAAGTAAGGTGGTTAAGGCTTGCATATCTTTCGATGGGATAATTTCATCAATCAAATTTTTGGTGGCATAGGGTAGAACCAGTCCGGATAAACTTCTCAGGATGATCAATACAAAACCCACTAATACAATGTTTTTTCTTGGCCAGATAAATTCTTTAACGGCCCATGCGAAGGATACTTTCTTTTTAGTCATGACTCTAGACGGTCAAAAACGGAGCCAAATAAAGTTAAATGACAATTAGGCAGAGAACTTTGGAACTCAGATTAAAAAAGTTTTTCTTACTGCTGGGGTCTTATAATGCTAGGTTTGATTCTTTTTCAGCAAACATTAAGTGAAAGATTAATAATTCTTGTAGAAACTATACAACTTGTTCCTTAACTGTTCATGAATGGGTTTTGTAAATTCAACAAACATTTGTTGCGGTGGAATTGGGTTGATTCTTTTTTGTTTACAAATTTCATATTGCATATCTGTAAGAGCCCTTTCATCGCCATTAAAGTGCCCCCATTCATTAAACCATATATATTCACCTGCAAAATCTTGATAAACTAGATCTCTATTGAGGTCAACTCCCTCATGAACCTTTAGATTTATTAATCCTTTGGATATTACGTCCATTCGGTTAATGGAAACTTTGGCGGTTACAATATCATATACATCGCGCTTGCTACCATCATTTAATGTAATGGTACTCACTTTGACACTGTCACTTTTCATTGTTTCTATACGTTCAGTGGAGTGGGTTTCACCAACAACGAAATCCTCAAAATTGATCGTTAAATATTGATCCGGATCATTTATACTCATTATTTTCGCTTCCTCCGGAGAGAAGAATTTGATGAATTCATTTTGCTCAATTTGCCTTAGCGTTTTATTTACTTCCTTGTAAAAAATGTCAGCACTTAGATCATATAGACGAGATTGGACAGGTTTTAAATCGGCTATCACTTTTAGAATTGTTAGGTTATAGGCAATTTCAATCTGTTCGTTAACATCTTTATAATTTTCAACAAACTTGTTCGCTTCAATAAAATAAAAGTATGCCTGCTTTGCATTATTCCGACCGACATACGAAATTTGTTCCAAACCGGCCTGGTATTGTTCTTCTGCTGCCTGTGGTATTACCTGATTTAATTCATCATAGTACTTTTGAGGATTTCCTATTACGTTCAAGGCGGCTGGTGTAGCTTGAATACTTTCATACAATCTGTTCAAGTCCCGATAAACATAAACCGCATCTGTATTCCTAAATTTATTGTTTGATGAGCCATTGTTATCTAACCTATCTAATAAATTACGAACCGCAAAAGGGTATGCATCAGCTAAAGTTTCACTTGCCTTTTTGTTAGAAGGGCTGTTTTTTAATCTCCCTACTGATTGCATGACAGCCTGGTAATAATTGCCATGTTCTAACATTTTTTTTCCGGAACTACAGCCCAAGGCAACAAAATATAGGCTTAAACTAAGAAGGAAGACCTTGATAAAGTATTTCATAATGACCTTTTTTATTTTAAAATATCTTCAATTAGCGGATATATGGTTTCTTAAACGGTTTATTCTACTATTTATTTTCGATTAGAGGACACAAAGCGAAACTGGATCAAAGACACAGTTTTGATTTGTATTTATTTTGTATATTTAAAAAAAATTAAAAACAAATTTAGCAATAGCATGACGTTTAAATTGGGTGTAAGTAAAACGTAATCAATTTGTTATTAAACTGTTTTTGGTTAATACTAATCTAATTAATTATAATTATTATAACAAAATGAAACACTTTAAAATCTTTCAAATTATTTCCATACTCTTGATATTCATTACGCAATTGGGCTACGCCCAGGTTAAAATTGGGGCTAAGGTTGGTTATAGTTTGGGTAAATTATCAACTTCTACAGAAAATATTTATACGGATGAGTTTTCGACTACAGATGGTATGGATTGGGGAATGTTTGTAGAAATTCCGATTAATGAAATGGTTTCTATTCAGCCAGAATTTAATTTTACCCATCGAGGGGGTCTGCGAGATGGATCTCAGCCAGTTCAAACCGAGCCATTAGCGGAAGCATTTGAAGAAGTTGGATTTAGTTTAAGTCAGTTGAATCAATTGATATTTTTTAGTGGTGGACAACCAATAACCAACGAAAATCCTTTTTATGCGGATTATTACAGTGAATCAGATTTAAGATATCTGGAAATCCCTGTTTTGGTAAAATTAGGTTGGGGTAGCAACTGGAGATTTTATGTGGAGGCTGGACCCAGTATGGCCGTGTTACTTAGTGCAAATCAAGTAACAAGTGGTGAGAGTCAGCTCTATTATGACTTGGGGATGACGGATCCATTAAAGATTCCAAATGCAGAATTTCCTAATGGACCACCATTTTTGGATATAGAAGCTCCTGCGATTCCATTCGATGCGGAAACGGATATAAATGATGATATAGAGAATATTAGTGTGGGTATTCAGGCTGGTGTTGGGTTGATTAAAAATTTTGGACGGAGTGAAGTATTTCTTGATGCAAAAGTTTCCTATGGTTTAAGCACTATACAAAGAGATAGTACATTTGGTGAAAGTTCGGTAGGAGGTGTAATTTTTTCGATCGGTTATTCGTATAGATTAGGAGATGCTTTATAGAGGATCGCACTTTTATAGAATAAAAAATAATTTAGAAGGAATCACTATAAAGTGGTTCCTTTTCTCTTACATTTGAATTTAATTCATCGATAAAAAATTTATTATGAGCGATAACATCTCAAATACGCCAAAGATTCCAGGGGTATTAATAATTGCGGCTTTCATAATCATTATTGCTGTGGTTATGCAGGCGGAGAATATTGTAAATCCAATATTGATGTCTCTTTTTATAAGCATTGTTTGTGCCCAACCCATCATTTGGTTAAAGAGGAAAAAGGTGCCGATGACTCTAGCGATCACTATTGTTTTTGTTGGGATTACGGGAATATTTCTAGGTTTTGGCGAATTGATAGCTACTTCATTATCCTCGTTTTCTGAAGACGCCCCAAAATATGAAGAGAATCTTCGAGAAATGGGAACATCATTAAACCAATTTTTACAAGAAAAAGGAATTAATATTTCAACGGATAAAATGTCTAAATTATTGGAGCCAACCAAGGTTATGGGTGTTACCGCAAATATTCTGGGCCAATTGGGAGGCTTTATGGGGAATGCTTTGACTATTTTTTTTCTTGCACTTTTCTTGCTGATGGAAATGGATTCCATTCCAGTTAAGACAAGAGCGATCCTTAAGAATTCGACTAAATCTCTGAATTTTTTTATTACTATTGGTGCCAGTATACGTCATTATTTATCAATTAAAACAGCAACCAGCCTACTTACTGGTGTCTGTATTTGGATATGTCTAGCTATTTTGGGAGTGGACTACGCTATCATCTGGGCTCTTATCGCTTTTCTGTTAAACTTCATTCCTAATATTGGATCTATATTGGCAGCATTTCCGGCTATTTTATTTGCCTTGGTCCAGTTAGGTGCTGGTGGAGCTTTTTGGACGATGATTATTTTTGTTGGTGTAAATATGATCGTTGGTAATATAGTCGAACCAAAAGTTATGGGTAAAGGATTAGGACTTTCTACTTATGTTGTGTTCGTTTCCTTAATATTTTGGGGATTTGTTTTAGGCATAGTTGGGATGTTTTTATCTGTTCCACTGACCATGGCGATTAAAATTATATTAGAACAAGATCCGAATACGAAATGGATTTCTATAGCCTTAGGAACCGAGGCAGAAGCCAAAGCAATTTTAAATGAGAATAAAGAGAGTTAGATAGGTTGCATAAAATGAAAACTTTGGATTTAGAACTGCATTGGAATAAAGCATATGAGAATAAAGACACCAAGAAATTAGGTTGGTATGAAGATTGCCCAGAACCCTCCTTACAACTCATTAAAAAATGTAATTTCGATAAAGCCGCAAGGTTATTAAATGTTGGTGTCGGGGCAACTACTTTGATTGATGAATTAATAAAATTAGGGTATAAAAATATTATTGGATGTGATATTAGTAGTACTGCCGTGGAGAAAATTAAGCAAAGAATCGGACCGGCAGGTCATGATGTAAAATGGATCATTGATGATTTGACAAATTCCAAGAAATTAATTGATCTTGCTCCTGTTGATCTTTGGAATGATAGAGCAGTTTTGCATTTTTTTAATAAGACAGAGGATCAAAATGCATATTTCGACTTATTAAGTAAACTGGTGAAGCCAAATGGATTTGTTATCATAGCCGCCTTTAATTTGAATGGCGCTTTAAAATGCAGCGGACTACCCGTTTATAGATATAATAAAGAAATGCTGGAGGAGAGGTTGGAAAATGATTTTCAATGTT
>DAOUPU010000064.1 GCA_030625995.1 Flavobacteriaceae bacterium | reverse complement strand
GCGAATAAAGTTGTTAAAGAGATTTTGATTGAATCTCCCAACTTCAAAGTAAGGACCATAAATACATCCTATAATAAATTCGATGAAAAATTAGGTAAACTGACCCTTCGAAAATTGCTTTTTTATTTAGCACTTAACTTTCAGGTTTTCAAAGTATTTACAAACGATATTATTTATATCACTCCTGGACAAACATTTTACGGAATCATAAAATATTCAGTATTCATAATGTTGGCATCTTTATTAAAAAAAAAAATTATTACCCACGTCCATGGCAATCATTTGCGATATGAGTATCAATCTTTGAATGGTATTAGGAAAAAGATCTTCTATTATTTATTATCTAAAAGCACAAAAGGAATAGTGCTCTCAGAATCATTGAAGGAAAATATGTCACTATTTATCAAAGAAGAGAACGTATTTACTTTATATAATTTTGCTGAAGATTATCTAGTTTCCACATATGAGGAAATAAAAACGGATAGGCTTAGAATTGTGTTTTTGAGTAATTTAATGATAGAAAAAGGTATTCTAGAACTATTGGAAGCACTGGAAATGCTAGAAGAACAAAATATTGATTATGAGGCGAAAATTGCCGGAAATATAGAGGTAGCAAATAAAAAACGTTTTATAACTATTTTTAAAAATTTAAAATTTACAGAATATTTGGGAGTTGTAAATGGAGAACAAAAGAAAGAGCTACTCGAATGGAGCAATGTTTTCGTGTTGCCAACTTATTACAAAATGGAAGGCCAACCAATTTCCATAATTGAGGCTATGGCCACCAATAATTTAATAATAACAACAAAGCTGGCAGGAATAATGGATATAATTCAAGAAAAAAATGGTTATTTTGTTGAGAAAAGAAGTGCTAAAAGTATTGCTGATAAATTAAAATTTATCAGTGAAAATAAAGAAGTCATTGCCTCAATTTCAGGCAGGAATAAAAGGCTTTTTCTGGAACGTTTTACTCTAAGTCATTTTAAAAATAATTATATAAAAATAATAAATTCATAAATGTACTACCAAGATTTAAGTTTACATAAAATACCAAAAGGTTTTAGAGGAAAATCTAAAATTTTTGTTCAATTTTGGTGGATAATACAAGCCCTGTTCTTTAAGCTCTCACCTCAAATATTTTACGGATGGCGAAGATTTTTATTAAGAAGTTTTGGGGCGAAAATTGGAAAAAAAGCTATTATCCGGCCTTCCGTTCAAATTACATACCCATGGAAAGTTACCATTGGTGACTATTGTCAGATTGGAGATGAAGTAGTGCTCTATAGCCTTGGCGAGATTAATATAGGTAATAACGTAGTCATTTCCCAAAGGTCTTATCTTTGTACAGGATCACATAATTACCTTAAAATAGATTTTCCAATTTATGCAGAAAAGATTACTATTAACGAACAATGTTGGTTGGGGACAGATGTGTACGTTGCTCCGGGTATAACTATAGGAACAGGCACTGTTGTTGGTGCTCGGAGTAGTGTTTTCAAAGACTTACCTTCCCATAAAATATGTGTTGGCAGCCCGGTTAAAATAATTAAAGATAGAATAAGTGAAATTGAAAAATAGAAATATTTTAATTATTTCTCCCTTTTTTTCTCCGGAATTAATCTCCACTGGAAAATTTAATACTGACATGGCCTTGGCTTTGAGAGATGAGGGACATCATGTTACAATTCTCTGTTCACATCCCTTATATCCAAAATGGAAAACGGTAAAAAGTAACGAACAAATACCTGGAATAAAGATCCTTAGAGGAGGTTTAAGAGTTCGTTATCCAAAAAAAACTATTTTCAGAAGAGCCATTTTAGAAGTATGGTTCGCCTCTTTCGTATTGAAAAACATATTTAAAAGTCAGCGGAATCAGGATATAATAGTGCCTGTATTTCCTCCAAGTCTCGCCTTTTACTTAATTCTTCCTTATTTGAATAAAAAAATCAAAAAAGTAGGTATTGTTCATGATCTACAAGAGATTTATTCTTCTAAGAAAAAAGGTATACTTAATAAAATCATACGCTTTTTTATAAATAAAATAGATAAAGGAAATTTTAATGAATGCGATAAACTTATTTTTTTATCGAGCGAGATGAAAGATACGGCAAAGGAAATTTATGCTTTAGATAAAAATAAATTACAGGTTCAGTACCCTTTCGTTACAAAAAAAGTACAGGGCAAAACAAATGCTCTCGCCGATATTCTTTTTAATGATAAAATTAACATTGTTTATTCCGGTGCCCTGGGTGAAAAACAAAATCCGGAAGGACTTTATGCCTTTTTTGATTTTGCTTCTAAAAGATTGAAGAATGCTCATTTTCATTTTTTTTCTCAAGGACATATTTTTGATGAACTTAAAGAGGGAAATTTGAATTCCAGTATAAAATTTCATGATTTGGTAGAGAAAGAAAATCTATGGGAATTATATGAAAGAAGTACAATACAAATTGTACCTCAATTATCGGGTACTTCAAAAGGTTCGTTACCTTCAAAGCTTCCCAATCTGTTAGCATCTGATTGTCAAATTCTAGTTATTACGGATAATGATAGTGAGATAGAAAATATATTTAAAACTAACAATTTTCAAAAGGTTATAACATCATGGGAAAACGATATTTTGCTAAATGCAGTAGAAGAAATTTTAAGTGAACAAAAGGATAATAACGCCGAACGAATCAAGATATCTGAAGAAATTTTTAACATAGATTCATTGATAAAAAAAATTGTGTTTTAATAGAATAATTGGTTTAAGGATTGCGCTGAGCCCTTCTAAAAGTGGTATATTTGACAAAAATTAAATTTGAAAAAGAGATATTCCATATACATTAAACCCATCTCAATAATTGCCAATTTAGTTTTTATAAATTTTACTTTATATTACTTTTTTAGAGAAGATTTTTTAAACTATTGGAACGTTATATACGTGAATGTTACTTGGTTAACAATTTCGTATTTCTTAAGTTTTTATGCCTTAAAGAGATATAACAGAAATATAGATGTTATTTCACGGTTATTTTTCCAATTCTTAATTTTTACTTTCGTTTATTTTGCCTATTTCACTCTTACGAGTCAACCAATAAATACAATAAAACATTTAAAAACCTTAGGAGTTATTTTTATTGTAATCGGATCATTTAGGATCTTTTATTTAAAGATGTTAAAATCCTACCGAAACAGTGGTAAAAACCTGAGAAATGTAATAATCGTGGGAACAAATAGAAATGCGCAAAACATTTCCGGCTTTTTTCATGAACATACGGAATTAGGCTATAAAATTTTGGGATATTTCTCTGATAAAAAAGAGATTCCCGAGAATTATTTAGGAAGAGTTGAAAATTGTTTTGAGTATGCCTTAAACAATGATGTCGATGAAATTTATTGTTCCATTTCCGAACTTTCCCAAGAGCAGGTTAAAGCTTTTATTGATTTTGCCGATAATAATTTAAAAGTTCTAAAATTAATCCCAGAGTCGAAAAATGATTTTAGGAACAAAATGAAGGTAGAATACTACGATTACACACCAATTCTATCTTTGAGAACAATTCCTTTTCATGTACCATCAAATAAAATAATAAAGAGGGTATTTGACCTGTCATTTTCATTACTAATAATTATTTTTGTGCTTTCATGGTTATCACCTTTATTATTTGTTATAATAAAATTAGAATCAAATGGCTCTTTATTTTTCAAGCAAAAAAGAAATGGTTTAAACGGAACCACATTCACCTGTTACAAGTATAGGTCCATGTCTGTAAATGATAATGTTGATGATATCGAAACGAGGCAATATGGTAGAATTACCAAAATTGGTAAATTTATTCGAAAAACAAGTATTGATGAACTTCCTCAATTCTTTAATGTTTTTAAGGGAGATATGAGTGTTGTTGGTCCTCGTCCACATATGCTGAGTTATACAGAATTATATGCCAAAACTGTAGATAAGTACATGGTACGTCATTTTGTGAAACCGGGAATTACCGGATTGGCACAAGTTAGAGGATATAGAGGGGAAGTCGAAAAACAAGGTGATATCGAAAATAGAGTAAAACTGGATATATTTTACATAGAAAATTGGTCATTTATATTGGATCTAAAAATTATAGGTCAGACCATTACAAATGTTTTTAAAGGAGAACAAAAAGCTTATTGAATTATAAAAAATGAATATACTTATTTTAGGATCGGGAGGTAGAGAATGCGCTTTTGCTTGGAAATTTGCACAAAGCCCAAAAACAGAAAAATTATTTATTGCTCCCGGTAACGCGGGTACAGAAAAATATGGTATTAATTTGCCTATAAATGTGAATGATTTCGATGCCATAAAAGATATTGTCCTTGACAATAGAATAAATATGGTGATCGTAGGTCCAGAAGATCCCTTAGTAAATGGATTACATGATTATTTTCTAGCCGATGATAGCTTGAAGGAAGTACCTGTAATTGGCCCTCAAAAATTTGCTGCCCAGCTTGAAGGCAGCAAAGAATTTGCTAAAGAATTCATGTTTCGTCATAATATTCCAACCGCTAAATATCAAAGTTTTACCAAAGAATCCATAGATCAGGGATTTAATTTCTTGGACTCCTTGAAACCTCCTTATGTTCTAAAGGCAGATGGTTTGGCTGCCGGTAAAGGTGTTCTAATCATATCTGATCTTGAGGAAGCCAAGAGAGAATTAGAAGAAATGCTCACACATGAAAAATTTGGTACTGCCAGTGCCAAAGTTGTTATTGAAGAGTTTTTAGACGGGATAGAAATGAGTTCCTTTGTTCTTACAGATGGCAACGATTACGTACTTTTTCCTAATGCTAAGGATTACAAAAGAATCGGTGAAGGAGATAAAGGTTTAAATACAGGAGGAATGGGTGCTGTTTCACCAGTTCCATTTGCAAATTCAGCTCTATTAAAAAAAGTTGAAGATCGGATAATAAAACCGACGATTGAAGGATTGAAAAAGGACAAAATACCCTATGTAGGATTTATTTTTATAGGTTTGATAATGGTAAAAAATGAACCAATGGTTATTGAGTATAATGTACGGATGGGAGATCCCGAAACTGAGGTTGTTTTTCCAAGAATAAAATCAGATTTCGTAGATTTATTTAAAGCGACTGCCAATAAAAAATTAAGCGAGTTCGCTATAGAGATTGATGAACGTTCTGCATGCACGGTTATGTTGGTTTCAGGCGGGTATCCTGAAAATTACGAAAAAAGAAAGGAAATTTCCGGACTAGAAAATGTCAAAGAATCGATACTTTTCCACGCCGGTACCATTCGGGAAAATGATAAAGTTCTAAGCTCTGGTGGGCGAGTTATTGCGGTTACTTCCTATGGTCCTAATTTTAAGGAAGCTCTTGAACAATCCTATAAAAACATCGAGTTAATTAAATTTGACAGGATGAATTTTCGAAAAGATATTGGATTTGATCTTTAATTATACGTTCCAATAATTTGCTTTCTCTATCAAACTTTCTTTACTTAGTTGTTTAGATTTACTTAATTACAATCCCCTCAAGTGAAAAAATCAACCCCCAAGCCTGAATTTTTACCTTCAGTACCTCAAACTAAAAAAATATTAGTAGCACCTTTAAATTGGGGTTTAGGCCATGCAACAAGGTGTATTCCCATTATCAATGCATTAATTCTAAATAAATATACGCCTGTAATAGCAAGCGATGGAGATGCTTTAACCCTACTTCAAAAAGAATTCCCTGAGCTTAAATATTATGAGCTGCCATCCTACAGGATCACCTACCCCAAAAATGGCAAAGAACTTAAAGTTAGAATGCTCTTACAAGCACCAAATATTTTAAGAGCAATTAGCAATGAAAAGACAGTTGTCAGTAAAATAATCAAAGAAGATGGAATCTCAGGAATTATTTCTGATAATAGATTTGGAGTAAGATCGAACAAAGTTCCTTCAGTTTATATAACACATCAACTTAAGGTTCTATCCGGGAATACATCCTTTTTAACAAGTTTAATCCATCAAAAAATTATTGCAAAATTTGATAGTTGTTGGATTCCGGATTACAATGATAATCAAAGTCTTGCGGGCGAATTATCAGATCTGGAAAATTCAAAAATGGATATCAAATACATCGGTTGCCTGAGCAGATTTTCATACAAGAGAGTACCTAAAAAACAAGATTTACTGGTTGTGCTTTCTGGTCCGGAACCACAACGAACTATTCTTGAAAAAAAGTTATTTGCAGAACTGGAAAACTATGATAAAAAAGTATTATTTGTGAGAGGTATTATATCTGAAGAGCAACAGATAAAACAATTAAAAACAACACGCATAGTAAATTACATGTTAAAGGAGGAATTACAAACGGCAATTAATGAAAGCGAATTGGTATTGGCCAGATCAGGGTTTTCTACTATAATGGATATGCAAAAACTTAAAGCCAAAACATTTTTTATTCCTACTCCCGGCCAGTTTGAACAAGAATATTTGGCAAAGTATTTGGATCAAAAAAAAATAGCACCTTATACGAATCAGGATAATTTTAAAATAGAAATGTTGGATGAAATTGAAAACTATAATGGATTTATAAAAAACAGAGTTCCAAATAAATTAGATTTCAAAACTCTATTCAATATATATTTTTCTTAGTTCTCTAATAAATTAATGTTTGTAACATTTCCGTATCTTATTCGTCGAAACACATGTAATGAATAAAATTAAAATAATCTTCCTAATAGTCCTTGGCCTTTCCAATTTTCCTTTAATTGCACAAAGTAACAGTGCTATTTCCGGAGTTGTAAAGAATCAGGAAAATGATGAACCACTTCCTTATGCCTCAATTACTTTGTTAAATTACGCTATTGGTACTATTAGTAATGAGGATGGAGAATTTGATTTTTATATTCCAAAATCTAAACAAAATGATACCATCTCTATAAGTTTTATTGGGTTCAATACTTATTTAATTCCCATAAGGGATATTAATTCTCCACTGGAAATAAAACTGAATCCGGCTACTAATTTATTAGATGAGGTTATTGTTAGTCGTTTATCTCCTCTGGAATATGTTAAAAAAGCACTTGAAAATCTCGACCAAAATTATCCTCGGGATCCTTATCAAACAATAGCCTATTATCGAGAGAAATTTATTGAGAATGATGCAATTATTAAAAGGGAAGAGGCTGTTTTTAAAACGTATTATTCAAAACCCGCTGACTCCATTGAGAACCAACATCAATTGCTATTATACAGGCCTGCCGAAAATCCACAAAAAATTAAGTTTATGCGAGATTGGATGGATAAAAAACAGGCCAAAGAAACAAAAAAGGCCATTAAAAGAGGGGAAGATGTTGATGAAGATTTCGATCTGGAAAGAGATATGAATATGGGGGGACCTGAAACAATTATTAATCTGGCAGACCTAAGGAATGATACCAAAGGTAATTTCTTAAATCCCAAGCATTTTAAAAAATACGAATATTCCTTTGGTGACGAAACCAGTTTGAACGGTGAAACCTTGGTTACCATTAATTTTAAGGCCAAACGAAAAATTGATTATATTAAAGATCAGGGAAAAATATTAATAAGCAAAGAAAGTTACGCTATTGCACTGATTGAAGGTTCGGGTGTACTTAGTATTCCGGTTGCGGTAAAACCAATATTATTTATTATCGGATTAAGTATAAGCAATCCAACATTTAATAGTACAGTAAGTTATCAAAAATTTAAAGGCTATTGGTACCCAAAATTATTTCGATGGGATGCTAAGGTAAATCTAACAAAAAGACATGCCTTTTCATCTAACGAGCACGCTAAAATTAATATCGGTCAGGTATTTTTGATCAATAAACTGGACTCCATTGCAACATCAATTCCTGAAAATAAACGGTTTAATTCTGATAAGGAAATGGAAAATCAAGTGGATAACGATTTGAACATTGAATGGAATGAATTGAATATCGTCAAAGATTAAATAACTACCTTAAAATCTTCCACTGAAAAGTGAAAATTCATTTTATTTTAAATTTGATAATCCTCTATAAATATTTCACATAAATCATTCTACCGCTTTCTAGTCATCAACTAATTAGTATCTTTGCTATCCATTTTTTATACACTGAATAATCCATGAAAACATTAGACGATTTCAATTTTAAAGATAAGAAGGCACTCATAAGAGTAGATTTTAATGTGCCATTAAATGAGAATTTAGAAGTTACCGATACAACACGAATCCAAGCGGCCAAACCAACCATTATGAAAGTACTGGAAGACGGTGGTAGCGCAGTTCTAATGTCACATTTAGGTCGTCCTAAAGGTGTGGAAGAAAAATATTCATTAAAGCATATTGTAAAAACAATTACGAACATATTAGGTGTTCAGGTTAAATTTGTGGAAAATTGTGTAGGTGACGCGGCCGAAAAGGCTGTAGCTGAATTACAAAACGGGGAAATTTTATTGTTAGAAAATCTAAGATTTCATCCGGAAGAAAAAGCTGGAGACAAAAAGTTTGCAGAACAACTTTCAAAACTTGGTGATATATATGTAAACGACGCCTTTGGCACAGCCCACAGGGCCCATGCCTCCACCACTGTAATCGCACAATTTTTTCCTGAAAACAAATCTTTTGGTCTTTTATTAGCTAGAGAAATTGAAAGTTTAAAAAAGGTTTTGGAGGAAAGTGAAAAACCTGTAACAGCAATTCTTGGCGGTTCAAAGGTTTCATCAAAAATTACAGTAATAGAAAATATTCTTGATAAAGTTGATCATCTTATCATTGGCGGTGGGATGAGTTTCACTTTTATAAAAGCTTTAGGTGGAAAAGTTGGCAATTCAATCTGTGAAGATGACAAGCAACAATTAGCATTGGACATTTTAAAGCAAGCTGAGGATAAAGGAGTGAAAGTTCATTTACCAATAGATGTTATTGCTGCAGATTCTTTTAGTAATGATGCAAATACACAAATTGTTGATATAAAAAATATCCCTGACGGATGGGAAGGCTTGGACGCCGGACCAAAAACCAATATTGGCTTTTCGTTTGTTATTGCTCAATCTAAAACTATTCTATGGAATGGTCCTGTAGGAGTTTTTGAAATGGAGAAATTTGCGAAAGGAACTATAGAATTAGGTAATGCTATTGCGGATGCTACAGCAGATGGTGCATTCTCTCTTGTTGGAGGAGGTGATTCCGTGGCGGCAGTAAAACAATTTGGTTTTGCAGACAAAGTAAGTTACGTTTCCACAGGCGGAGGTGCAATGCTCGAAATGTTGGAAGGCAAAACCCTTCCGGGAATAGATGCTATTCTGAATTAATCCTATTTTATGAGATATACAACTTTACCAAATACCGATATAAAAGTTAGTAAAATATGTCTGGGTACTATGACCTTTGGTGAGCAAAATACGGAGGAGGATGCCCATGAACAATTAAATTATGCTATTGACCAAGGAATTAATTTCATAGATACTGCTGAACTGTACTCGGTACCGGGCAGGAAAGAAACACAAGGGTCAACAGAGAGATTTATAGGAAGTTGGTTAAAAGATCAAAAACGTGAAGAACTGATAATTGGAACAAAAATTGTCGGTCCAAATCCGGGATTGAGCTATATTAGAGATAATATGGGGTTTTCCAATGAAGCAATAGATGATGCCCTAAAGAAAAGTTTAAAACGTTTACAAACAGATTATATTGATCTCTATCAATTACATTGGCCTGAAAGGAAAGCTAATTTCTTCGGAGTAAGGAATTTTAAGCGTAATTCTGAGGATAAATGGCAAGATAATTTTAATGAAATTATTGGAAAATTAAATTCTTTAGTAAAAGAAGGAAAAATTAGGCATTATGGAGTTTCTAATGAAACTGCCTGGGGTCTGATGAAACATTTAAATGAAAGTACCAATAATGGATTTACAAGATGTAAAACCATTCAAAATGCATATTCTCTTTTAAACAGAACCTTTGAAGCAAATCTTGCCGAAGTTAGCTATCGTGAAAATATTGGATTATTGGCATATTCTCCCCTGGCTTTTGGTACCTTAAGTGGCAAATACTTAAAAGAAAACCCTAAAGATGCAAGATTGGAACTGTATCCTCAATTGAAAAAAATGCGAAAATATTTGAGTGAACAATCTGTGTTTGTAACTAAAAAGTATTTTGAACTCGCACAGAAAAATGGTTTAAGTCTTACAGAATTAGCACTAGCCTTTGTCAACCAACAACCATTTGTTACAAGTAATATTATTGGGGCAACAACTATGGCTCAACTCAAAGAAAATATAGGAAGCATAGAAGTTAACCTATCCGAAGAAGTATTGGAAGAAATTGATAAGATAAATGAGTTACAGCCCAACCCGGCACCTTAAGGTGTTGAAAGGTTAAAATGTATTAATATAACAGATAAAAATCAGGATTCTCTTTCGTACTACTCGATTAACACCAAAGATGTCAATTCATATCTATCATCAACTATTTTTCCTGTTGCTTTCCCCTTTCTAATAACTTCACAAAATCCTGAGTTTTCATCATGGGCATCTCCAAAGTCATCAATATCCGCTCCATCAACAAAATAAGGTATTCCATCTATTCTGACTGCCAGATCACATCCTTCTTGCGTGGTCAACTCAAATTGACATTGACCGCAAGCAACTTCAACAAGTTGGGTTTTTTCTTTATTTTTGGAACAAGACATAATGAAGAATATCCCAATTAATAATAATATCTTATTCATTTCAACACATTTATTTAGTAACCTAATTTCTTTCTTACTCTTTCTAAAACCACATCAGCCACGATGTGGGCTTTTTTAGCGCCAATTTCTAAGGCCTTGTCAATTTCGTCAAGATTATCCATATAATAATTATATCGCTCACGTTCTTTTGAAAATCTTTCAATCAACAATTCAAAAAATGCTTGTTTGGCATGGCCATAACCATAATTTCCTCCTTTATATTTTGAACGCATTTCAGTAATTTGATCTTCTGAAGCAACTAATTTATACAGCGAAAATAAATTACAGGTATCCGGGTCTTTAGGATCCTCTAAAGGGGTAGAATCTGTTTTTATTTTCATGATTTGCTTTCGCAATTGCTTATCCGACAAAAATATATCTATAATGTTTTGTTTAGATTTACTCATCTTTTCTCCATCGGTTCCGGGAACATACATTGTGTTTTCTTGCACTTTCGCCAAAGGAGGAACCAACGTTATACCCATTTGATTATTAAACCTGTTCGCAACATCACGTGTCATTTCCAAATGTTGTAATTGGTCTTTCCCAACCGGAACGACATC
>DAOUPU010000016.1 GCA_030625995.1 Flavobacteriaceae bacterium | reverse complement strand
GTCGGGGTGGCAGGATTCGAACCTGCGGCCTCCACGTCCCAAACGTGGCGCGATAACCGGGCTACGCTACACCCCGAATTGGCTATCTTTATTGAAAACAATCTAAGTAGACCGGTTCCAGACGGAGTTTATCCCGCATTTATTGCGGGGCAACACCCCGAAAATTTGTTACATTTTTCGGTTTGCAAATATAATACTATATCTAATATCTACAAGTTAATTAGTGCTTTATTAGAAAGCTATCCTATAAATTCTTCCGATTGAATTTGATAGGTCATGAATGCTAATATGCCTGCTTTTCCTTAAAGTTTCTTTACCGTCAAAAAAGATCAAAATTGTGGGTTCTACAAACACGCTATATTTCGCCGCAAGCTTAGGAGCCGCATTCATATCTACAAAATAAGTTGCAATTTTAGGGAAATCGTTTTTAATCAACTCCAATACTTTTGGCTCTAATGCCTCGCCAACCGTACATTTCAATGTTGAGAAATAAACCAATACCCCTAAGTTATCCGAGATGATTTTTTCCAATTCTTCGATCTCATAAATATTTTCAAAATTCATATATAAAATTATTATGTAGTCTCTGCAAGAAAACTAATGATTTTTCAAGTCTTTGATAAGAAAACGTTAAAGACGAGCCTGCCTGCCGGCAAAGGCAGGGCTTTCGAAGTTTTGAATCCCGATAAATATACGGGACAAGGTTCCGATAGATATCGGAATCACTTTCGTGAATGACTGTTTTCAAAACGAGAGTAACGAAGTATTTGGCGCTTTCTTGCAAAGACTATGTAACTATTAAAAAAAGTTATAAGTAAAGGTATTTTAAAAGAATAAAAAAATCTAATTTTGCATAGTAAAAAAATGAATATTAATATTATGAACGATACAATTGAAAGAATAAAATGTTTGATCATTGGTTCCGGACCTGCTGGCTATACAGCAGCAATATATGCGGCCAGAGCTGATTTAAAACCGGTGATCTATACTGGTATGCAAATGGGTGGACAGTTAACCACTACCACTGAAGTTGATAACTATCCCGGCTATGCACAAGGGACAGATGGAACTGCCATGATGGAGGATTTCAAAACCCAGGCGGAACGATTTGGAACAGAGGTAAGATTTGGATTAATCACTAAAGTTGATCTCAGCACTGAGGTTGGTGGAATTCATAAAGTTACCGTTGACGAAAGTAAAACCATTGAGGCTGAGACCGTTATTATCTCAACTGGTGCAACAGCGAAATACTTAGGATTAGAAAGCGAACAACGATTGATTGGCGGTGGTGTTTCGGCATGTGCTACTTGTGATGGATTCTTTTATAAAGGACAAGATGTTGTGGTAATTGGAGCTGGTGATACCGCAGCAGAGGAAGCAACTTACTTAGCAAATATTTGTAAAAAAGTTACTGTAGTGGTTCGTAAGGATTATATGAGAGCTTCTAAAGCAATGCAACATCGTGTTAATAAAACAGAAAATATCGAAGTCATGTTCAACACTGAATTAGATGAAGTTTTGGGTGATTCTGTAGTTGAAGGTGTCCGTGTATTCAATAATATAACCAACGAAAAACAAGTTATCGATGTAACTGGACTTTTTGTTGCTATTGGTCACAAACCAAATACTGAAATATTTAGAGGAATTTTAGATATGGATGAAGTAGGTTATTTAATTACCAAAGGAAAATCTACTAAAACTAATTTACCTGGAGTATTTGCAGCTGGTGATGTTCAGGATAAAGAATATCGACAAGCAGTTACTGCTGCAGGAACCGGTTGTATGGCTGCCTTAGATGCTGAAAGGTATCTTGGGGCTTTGGTTTAAAATTTGTATAATTATACGATTCCAAAACTTAAACTTTTTAAACATATTTAAGTTAAAACAAGTCGGAGATTGACTTTAAGTTATCTCCGGCTTTTTTGTTTTAGTAATACTAAAATTTGATCTTAATTGATGGAACCAATCCATAAAAAATTTCAAACTTTATGATATTACTCATAGATTATTAAAAACTGAATTTTTCAAACGATTTCGCAATTTTTTTTGATAAAACAGGAATATAATTAGATTACTTAGTACTTTTACGGGACATTATTCAAGTGATATTTCCTTATGGCAGATTCTAGAACCGCATCGAAAAGATACATGCATAAATTTCAACAAGTAGTTGATATTCAGCAAAAAATAATTTATTTCTTACTTAGTGTTATTATAGCTTTTGGACTTACTTACTACCTTGATACGCCAGAGTTGGATAAGGCACAAATTTACGTTCTATTCCTGCTTTTTTTATCCATAGGCTTATGGGTTACAGAGGCTGTTCCTCCTTTTGCCGTAGGACTCTTAATTTTTGGTTTTCTGGTCTTTGCTCTGGGAGGATATTATGCCGAAATTGATCCTGAAAATGCCTCGAAATATGTTCAAAAATATGTTCAAACATGGTCCAATAGTGTAATATGGCTAATGTTAGGTGGTTTTTTTATGGCAGAAGCCATGCAAAAGGTTGGTCTTGATAAAACGATCTTTAAACTAACCATTTCAAAGTTTGGTACAAAACCACGTAATGTATTATTGGGTATTATGTTGGTAACAGCTATATTTTCAATGATAATGTCTAATACTGCAACAACCGCAATGATGATCGCAGCGGTTCTCCCTTTTATTAATACATTAGACAAAGATGCTCCTTTCGGGAAGGCCTTACTTATTGGTATTGCCGCTGCTGCCTCCCTGGGCGGTATGGGTACTATAATAGGTTCTCCTCCTAATGCCATTGCAGTTGATGCACTTAATAATCGCGGCATTAGCTTTGGATTTTTGGAATGGATGGTCGTTGCATTTCCAATTGCGATTACCCTTGTTTTAATTTTTTGGCTGTTTTTAATAAATAAATTCGTGCCGAAAGTTTCCACTATAGATCTAAGCTTTTTGAAGGATGTTGACAGCAGTAGTAATTCAAAAATCTTTATACTCAAAAAGAAAATTGTTCTTGGCATATTACTTCTAACGTTGGTCTTATGGTTAACAGGGAACATCCATGGAATTCCGGCATCGGCGGTTTCATTATTGCCAATCATGACACTTACCATGTTCAGTATAATATCGGGTGACGATGTAAGGAAATTGCCCTGGGACACTTTAATGCTGGTAGCCGGTGGTTTATCGCTAGGGTTGGCAATTCAGGAAACGGGACTGGCAGCCTACTATGTTAACCTGCTAAATGATTACAATTTGAACTTTTACATGCTTGTTGTTGTATTCTCGCTACTCACCGTAGTATTATCCAACTTTATGAGTAATACGGCAACAACAACTATTTTGATCCCTATAGCAATTATATTAGTTTCAACTAACATTGCGATTTTACCAACGGTGATTGCTCTAAGTGCTTCTGCCGCTCTGTTTTTGCCTATTTCAACACCTCCAAACGCAATTGCTTTCAGTACAGGCAGGTTAACACAAAAAGATTTTAGGTTTGGTGGGATTGTGGCCGGCTTGGTAGGTCCCGTAATTATAATTGCCTTTGTACTGCTTTTTAGTTATTTCTACTATTGATCGACATCTAAACATGTCCATTTAGCAGATATTTCGATTAAATTGTAGCCTTGTTTTTATTTCCATACCACTCTAATACGAGAAGTATTAGAATTCCAATTAAGACAAACCCAATGGCTATCCATGTTGAATTATCGGATAGATTTGGCAGGTAACGCTGGTAGTTCTGCAAGATTTTGTTTCCATCTCTGTCCAACATAACGATACCCTCTTCCAGTTTGTAAATTTCCTTCTTCCATGGCCATACGATGCCCAATGAACCGGCAATAAATCCAATTATGAATGCCGTAACAATTTGATGCCATCTTTTTAAAAGGAAGCCAATTATATGCGAAGTTGTTACCAATCCAAATATAGATCCAAAAGTGAAGCTCGCAACAATCTTAAGGTACCGGATTCTTTCCGGATCGTTTATAAATTCGAAGTTCCATGTAAATATGTCCTTTAGAGTATTGAATAATTCATTGACAGAATCTACCAATAGCAATACATAATTACCTAAGAGTATAAGAATAAATGAGCCGGAAAGACCTGGTAGAGTCATACCTGAAACCCCTATAATTCCACAGAAAAAAACAAACCAAAGATTGTCATTTTCTTTAGCCGGGTTCATCAGACTAATAGAAACTCCCATAATAATTCCTAAAATAATAGCTATGATATTTTTTCTGGTCCAATCCTTAAAATCATTTGCTATATAATAGATAGAACCCAAAATCATACCAAAAAACAGGCTCCATACGAAAAGTTCATAATCTCTGAGAAAGTAATCAAGAACTCTGGAAACGCTAAAATAACTAAATGTTGAACCTGCAAATATCAGGATTAGAAAGCGACCGTTCACATACTGATATAAGCTTTTGAACCTCCCATTAAAAAGAAGAATAATAGCTTTCCGATTGAATTTTTGCAGGGAATATATCAATTCCTCATAAAAACCGGTTACAAATGCAACAATTCCTCCCGAAACACCGGGAACCTTATTTGCAGCACCCATTCCCAATCCTTTTATAAAAAGAAGTATTTTATCATTAAAAGAACGGGGGTAATTCATTTGTTATTATTTTTTGACTGCTAATTTTTCTAAAAGTATGATGGACATAAATCCTACCGCAGCAAGCAAAACTGCAAGCAGTAATTGATTGTCTTCACCATAAACAAATGGCGATATACTTTTCTCTTCGAGCACAATCTCCTTTCCTTCTATTACTTTAGATTCTATAATTCTTTTCCAGGGCCAAATCTTATTTAAAGATCCCAATACAAATCCCGTTAATATTGCCAATGTCAAATTCTTGTGATGATGGAATAGCCATTTCAATAATCTTGAAAATGTTAGCAGGCCCACTATAGCTCCTGCTCCAATTATAATAATTATTTTGAAGTCTCTACTGTGTACGGCTTCCAAAACGGGTCTGTAGGCACCCAGAAGTACTAAAATAAAGGCGCCTGAAATTCCAGGTAAAATCATTGCACATATTGCAAATGCTCCAGAAATAAATAAAAAGACAGAAGATGAATTTTCGTTGACCAAGGGTTGTAATGTAGTAATCCAATATGCCAATAATGTTCCTCCTGTGAGTACAATGAAAGTTACTACATTCCATTTTGTAATTTGCTTCCCGATAAAAAAAATACTCGCCAGAACCAGGCCAAAAAAGAAGGCCCATAATAATACAGGTTCATTTTCTAAAAGCCATGAGATAATTTTAGCTAAGGAAACAACACTAATACCAATACCTATCAATAGTGATATTAGAAAATTTCCATTTATTTGTTTCCAGGCTGCGTTTATTCCCTGAGTTCTGAGAACTTCAATTGTTTTAAAGCTAACAGAACTAATTGATTCCAATAATTCTTCGTATATACCTGATATAAAGGCAATTGTACCTCCAGATACACCAGGAACGACATCTGCAGCACCCATTGCTACTCCCTTCAACAAAATTATTGAATAATCCTTAAGTGTTCTGATCATAAATAAAAAAATTACTGCGCAAAGATAAATATTTTGCTCCAGTCTAATAAAGACTTAAAAAAAAATATAGAATTTTAATTTGAGGTGTTGAATTTTTTTTCCAAATCAATTACTTCACTCCTATCAAAAACAATTGGGAATATATCTTTAATAACCTGATAGTATTCATAATCAATTTTAAACGAATTTTCCAGAAAAAATAAACCTTCATTCTCCTTCTGGACTAAAAAATATAATCCTGCTAATCGGTAGGTAATTTCTGCATGATTTTTATATTTTTCTCTGGCATCATGTAATATTTTAATCGCATCATTAAAATCGCCCAAAAAATGGAGAACATCCACAGCAGCGACATACATTTCCAATCTGTCATCCTTGAGCTCAATACATTTCAAATAGGCTCTTGAAGCCTCTTCAAACAGGTCTAATTTTAGATTGATTTCAGCCAGTTTTTGCCAATAAGTATTATTTTCCTCGTCAATACTGAGCGCCTTTTTTATATAGAATAATGCTTTCTGATAGTTATAATTATTAATAAATATTTCTGTCAGAGCCAGCCAGCCTTTATCCAAAAGGGGGTCCTCATTAACCGTTTTATTATAAAATTCGATGGCCATATTGGATTGTTCCAATTTCTCATAACATTTACCAATTCTTAAATATGCGAATGAGGTTGGCGTATCTAATTCCATGGTCAAATGGTAGAACTCTATAGCCTCTTTATAATTTTTTAACTCCTCCAGAGTTTTAGCTTTTTCCAAATGTGCCCCAATAAAATAATCATCAATAAGAATCGCATAATCAAATGCTTCTAAGGCCTCATTAAAATTTTCAATTGTAAAATGTTGTCTGCCTAACTGATGCCATGCAATTTCACTGAATGGTTTTTTATCAATATAATCTTTCAAGTAATCTATCGCTTCCTGATGCTGATCTAACATATCAAAACAATAAATAATGTTGTATAAGGATGAGTAATCATCATATTCAACATCCAGGCACCTAACAAAATTCAATCTGGCAGTATCAAAATCATCCAAGAACAAATATTCCATGCCTATCATGGACAATATCTCACTATCCTCGTCCGCAAAAAGAAGTGCAGTTTGCAAAGATACTATCGCCTCTTTGTGATTACCTCTTTTAGATAGTATTGTAGCTCTCTGAATATAAATTTCTTCATTCGAAGGTTCAATTTTCTGAAGTTCATTTAAGGCCAATTCAGCTTCATCCAATTTTTCGTCCAGAATAAATATTTCAATTTTTATCAATCTTAAACCAATGGCAGATGGGTGTTGTGTAAGTCCTAATTTCAACGCTTTTTTTGCTAAGGAAAACTTACCATTGTCAATATAGAATAATATGATTTCTTCAAACTCGCTGGCGTCAAAAAAGTAAACGCTATTTGTTTTCAACATCAATTCAAATTTCGATAAGGGAAGATTATTGTTATCATTTGAAAATTGTTGCATACTCGTTCTTTTTTCCTTTGACACTAAAGTAAGTTAGATTGAACCCTATTTTTCAAGTCTGTGTTATTTTTCTTAACAATTTAATTAACACATTTTTTTTATAAAAACATCACAAAAAAAACTGTAACTTTGCCCCAAGAAATAACGCTTTTATTGCTCATATGGCTAAAAAGACTTTACTTAACGAAAAAGAAATACACATCATTCTTCATCGTTTGGCTTGTCAGCTCATCGAAAACCATCAAGATTTTTCAAATACCATTTTAATCGGAATTCAGCCGCGAGGTATTCATTTGGCCAATAGATTGGTAAAAATTTTAAGGGACGAATACAAAATAAAAAATATCAATTTAGGCAAGCTCGATATTACGTTCTATCGTGATGATTTTAGAAGAAGAGAAGAACCATTGGAAGCAAGTAAGACAGATATTCAGTTTGTAGTTGATAATAAAAAAGTGGTCTTTATAGATGATGTCTTATTTTCTGGACGAAGTATTCGGGCTGCATTAACGGCTATTCAAACCTTTGGCAGACCTAAAAACATTGAATTACTTGTACTCATTGACAGAAGATTTAGTCGTCATCTACCCATCCAACCAGATTATAAAGGTAGACAAGTTGATGTGATTAAAGATGAAAAGGTAGGGGTGGCTTGGAAAGAAAATGATGAAATAGATGCAGTCTATATCTTAAATTCTGATAATAAATAAGTCGTTAAATCTTGTTTTAGTATGATTATAAATTTAAATAATATTCAATTTCAAAACAGAAATGGCCAATTTAAGTGTTAAAAATTTATTAGGCATCAAACATTTAAACATAAAAGATGTTGAGCTAATATTCAAAACAGCCGATCATTTTAAAGAAGTTATTAATAGACCCATCAAAAAAGTACCCTCATTAAGAGATATTACTATTGCCAATTTATTTTTTGAAAACAGCACAAGAACCCGCTTGTCATTTGAGTTAGCAGAAAAAAGATTATCTGCGGACATAATTAATTTCTCAGCCTCCCAGTCTTCAGTTAAAAAAGGAGAATCGTTAATTGACACGGTCAATAATATTCTTTCCATGAAAGTGGATATTATTGTAATGCGCCACCCAAATGAAGGTGCTGGCGATTTTCTTTCAAAACACATAAATGCAAAAATTATTAATGCCGGCGATGGTGCCCATGAGCATCCTACCCAAGCATTGCTGGACTCCTACTCCATTCGTGAAAAATTAGGTACGGTCAAGGGGAAAAAAGTTGTTATAATAGGTGATATTTTACATTCAAGAGTTGCACTATCTAATATATATGCACTTCAATTACAGGGAGCGGAAGTGAAAATTTGCGGACCTACTACCTTAATACCTAAATATATAACAAAATTAGGGGTTGGCTACGAAAACAATTTGAAGAGAGCATTAGAATGGTGCGATGTTGCGAATGTATTGAGAGTTCAACATGAACGAATGGATATAAAATATTTTCCTACCGTTAGAGAATACGTACAACTATTCGGAATTAATAAAGAACTCCTGAATACAATAGACAAAGATATTGTCATTATGCATCCGGGGCCAATTAATAGGGGGGTTGAAATTACAAGTGATGTAGCAGACTCCAAACAATCTATAATTCTAAATCAGGTTGAGAACGGAGTAGCTATCAGAATGGCCATTATATATTTATTAGCAGAACAAATAAAAAGATAGTTGCAAAATGATTGTAAATAAAACCGATGCCTATACCTCAATTAAGCCATCTAATGCTGATGATAACTCTTCGATAAATATTTTAGAGTTCAGTAAAGAACTTATTGAAAAATACCCTATATTTAAAAGCGATAATCTAATTATAGATTTTTCTAATAATTTTAACATTGAATTAGACGAAATCTTGTTATTTTCGCAATTAGCTATGGATCATAAAAATAACAAAAAGTCTTTTGTTATTGTTTGTAATGGCTTTGATATTGACGAAATAATAATGGTGCCAACTTTTAAGGAGGCTGAAGATGTGGTTGAAATTGAGGAAATTGAACGCGATTTAGGAATATAAAATAAATATATGGTAAAAAAACTACTCTTAATTCTTTTTTTATTAACTTTTTCAACGGACATCTTCTCACAAGATGACGATGCTAGGGATAAAGCTATATTGGAAAATTCCTTAAATGGAATTCATGATGTAATGGCGTCGCCTAACCCGTTTAGTGTGACCACAAGGATCAGGTTTCAGGCAGATGAAGAGATGGAGATAGATTTTTTTGTCAAAGATCTGTTAGGAAATACAATTTATTCACAAAAAGTTAAGACAAAAAAAGGAGCGAATTCCATTCCGTTCTATCGAGAAGAATTAGAATCTGGAATTTATATTTATTCTATTAAAACAAAATTTAAAATTATTTCTAAACGAATAGTGATAAAATGAGTTTAAAACTCACAATTTTAGGATGTCATTCCGCTACTCCACGCTCTTTTGCTCACCCTACTTCACAATACTTAGAAATAAACAATAATACCTTTTTAATAGATTGTGGTGAAGGAACTCAAAGTCAACTTCGCAAATACAAGCTCAAATTCTCAAAAATTAAAACTATATTCATATCTCATTTACATGGAGATCATTTTTTTGGACTGATTGGCTTGATTTCAACCTTCAGCTTGCTCAACAGGCAAACTGAACTTCATATTTACGGCCCTAAAGGGATAAAAGAAATAATTGATTTACAATTCAAGCTTTCTAAATCAGGCGTAAGTTTTCCTTTGCATTTTCATGAACTCGTCTCTAAAGAAAGTGAATTGATCTATGAAGATTCTAAAGTAACCGTTTATACAGTTCCATTGAGTCACAGGATATACACCAATGGATTTTTGTTCAAAGAAAAGCCAAAAGAGAGAAAATTGAGAATGGAAGTAATCTCTAAATTTCCGGAAATTGAAATTTGTGATTACCAAAATTTAAAAAACGGAAAGGATTTTATTAGGTCAAATGGTGAAATTATTAGCAATGATGAACTCACATTACCTCCTCCTCCAGTATTGAAATATGCATTTTGCAGTGATACCAACTATTTTGAGGATATTATTCCCATCATAAAAAAAGTAGACCTTCTATATCATGAATCCACTTTTCTTGAAGACAAGAAAGAGCTGGCGAAAAAAACAAAGCACAGTACCGCGCTTCAGGCAGCGACAATTGCAAAAAAGGGAAAGGTAAAAAAATTAATACTGGGGCATTATTCGAGCCGTTATAAAGATTTTAATCTATTTTTACAAGAGGCAAAGTCCATTTTTGACAATGTTGAACTATCTGAAACGGGTAAAGTATTTTCGATTGTGAACACATAAAATACAGCCTTGTTCTTTTTCTAAAAATAATTGTCCTGCCTTTTTAACAAAATATTTTATCTAGAAATTTTTGTCATACGCTATAATTTTTTGGATATTGCGAATTACTTTTCTAAAAATAAAAATAATTCAAATGAAGAAAAAAATACTCTCCCTGCTTTTTTTGGTAATCCCGTTTTTAAGTTTTGCTCAAAATGGAGGAATTGATCAAGAAATTGATAAAGTTTTTGGTAAAGCAACCGGATGGTTTGTAAATTTTATTTTTTATCAAATTCCATTCTCGGAGGACATAAAAATTTATTGGGTATTATTTCCATTAATTCTCGGAGCTTCTTACTTTACTTTTTATTTTAAGTTTATAAACTTTAGTGGGTTTTTTACTTCCATTAATATTGTAAGAGGAAAATATGATGATTTAGAAGGTAGAGAAGATCACAATGTTGAGGTATCGGATTCTGTTTTCACGGATGATGGTGACAATCCTGATACAATAAGAATAGAAGGTCACGAGGGGGAAGTATCCCATTTTCAGGCATTAACTGCTGCTTTGTCGGCCACAGTGGGTCTGGGTAATATCGCCGGGGTTGCTATTGCAGTATCTATCGGTGGTGCGGGGGCAACTTTTTGGATGATCATTGCTGGCTTTTTAGGAATGGCTTCAAAGTTTGTAGAATGTACTTTAGGTGTAAAATATAGAGATATTGCTAGTGACGGCACGGTTTACGGAGGGCCTATGTACTACCTGACCAAAGGGTTAAAATCAAGTGGATTTGAAAGGTTAGGTAAGGTGTTGGCCGTTTTCTTTGCAATATTTGTAATTGGAGGTTCTTTTGGAGGAGGAAATATGTTTCAGGTAAATCAGGCATTCCAATTGGTTGAGAACATTACAGGGGGAGAGAGTTCTTTCTTACATGGTAAAGGATGGTTATTTGGATTAATCATGGCTATACTTGTTGGTATTGTTATTATTGGTGGAATTAAAAAGATCGCAAAGGTTACCGATAAGATCGTACCCTTTATGGTAGTGATCTATGTGTCTGCGTCCTTATTTGTTCTAATAGCAAAATATGATATGATAGGTGATGCTGTTATGCAAATAATCAATGGTGCATTCAGCCCGGAAGGTGTTGTTGGTGGAGCGGTTGGTGTACTTGTTCAAGGGTTTAGACGTGCTGCTTTTTCAAATGAAGCCGGAATTGGATCTGCATCAATAGCACACTCTGCTGTAAAAACAAAATATGCAGCATCTGAAGGAATGGTAGCCCTATTGGAACCATTTATAGATACAGTTGTTGTTTGTACAATGACTGCCTTGGTATTGGTCATTACGGGTAATGTAGCTGCTGAGAATGCATCGTTAAACGATGCTCAGGCTATTTTGTTAACTTCTAACGCTTTTGCTTCCGTAATTTCATGGTTCCCGTATGTATTGACAATTGCCGTTGTTCTATTTGCTTTTAGCACCATGATCTCCTGGTCTTATTATGGTTTCCAGGGATGGGCATTTTTATTCGGCAGAACCAAAAGAGCTGAATACACCTACAAACTTCTGTTTTTAGTCTTTGTAATTATAGGAGCTGCGGCAAGTTTAGGTTCGGTTATAGGCTTTTCCGATGCAATGATATTTGCAATGATGGTACCAAATATGGTTGGTCTTGTTCTTTTAGCACCAAAAGTTAAAGAGGAATTACAGAAATATATGACGGCAATCAAATCAAGAAAAAGCTAAACCATTTCAAAATATGAATTTTTTCAGATCCCATTTCTGGTATAATAAAAGCCAACGGAATGGGATTTTAATTTTAATTACGATCATATTAATTTTCCAGGCTATTTATATTTTTGTTGATTTTTCTAATGACGAAGTTAATTTTAAAGATCTTGAACTAACGGAATATCAAGATTATATTGATTCTTTAAAAGTTATTCAAAAGGAAAATAATAAATCGAAAATATATCCTTTTAACCCAAATTATATAACCGATTTTAAAGGCTATCAATTAGGAATGAGTACAGATGAAATTGATAATTTAATCAATTTCAGAAAAACAGATCGGTTTGTGAATTCAGCAGCGGAATTTCAGAAAGTAACCAAGGTTAGTGATAGTTTACTCGATCAAATTTCTCCTTATTTTAAATTTCCAGAATGGGTTTCAAAGTCGAAAAGTAACAAGATAGAAATTCGAGGAAAAAAAGCGGAAATAGTTGTGAAAGATCTAAATACCGCCACTGAAAATAATCTCACGGAAATAAATGGCATTGGCGAAAAACTGGCTAAACGAATAATAGCATATCGGAAACTCCTGGGAGGATTTACTTTTGATGATCAACTTTATGAGGTATATTATCTGGATAGTGTTGTTGCGGATAAAGTTTTGGTCAGTTTCAAAGTAATAGAAAAACCAATCATAGATAAAATAAACATCAATGAAGCCAGCTTTAAAGAGATACTCCACTTACCATATATCGATTATAATCTCACCAAAAAAATATTGAACTATAGAGATGATATTGAAGCATTTAATAACATGGAAGAATTAAAAAAAATTGACTCTTTCCCTTTGGATAAATTTAATAGAATAGCTTTATATTTAACAGCTGAATGATTAGTTTATTCATGATTTTTTATCCAACAATAATTAGATTTTAGAGTTTGAATGACATTAGATAGACGAATGAAGGAATTACCGGCTTTATTTTCAATGCTCGAGTACTTAAAGGGCCCTGCTCGTCAGTCAGGAGCTTTTAAGCCTATCTGGGAAAAGGATTATTTCATGGATAAAGCAATCCATAAAGCAGGTGGTTTAAACAACTGGGGAGATCCTGAATTTATATCCGGACTTGAAGCCTTATTAGCTTCTGTCAAACAACTTCCATCCACACATTTAATAGGTCAGATCACATTACATTCTTTAATCTTAAGATCACTGATAAATAGACTTCGATACATCGATATCTTACGAAATGATTCAAAGAAGGATCGCACTTTAAATGCTCCTATTATCATTACGGGATTGTCACGATCCGGCACCACATTTTTACAGCGTTTAATAGCATTTGATAACAGACACTACGCCTTTCCTTTATGGGAATTACTCGATCCTTATAAAAATCATGGTCTTTTTGATTTTAGGAGGACCAAAACAAATTATGAAATTATCTTAAAGAACGTATTGCTGCCTGAATTGGATAAAAAGCATTACACGCGGGCAGATACAAAAGAAGAATGTATTTTACTTCTGGCAAATAGTTTTCACTCGCAACTCTTTACAGATATAGCCCCCTTATCCGGTTATCTCGACTGGTATTTAAACGAAAATAGAGAATATGCCTATAGAGAATATAGAGATCAACTTTTGATACTACAAAGCTACCACAAAGGTAAACGGTTGATACTTAAAGCTCCAAGTCATCTTGGTAGTTTGGATAATATTATTAAATATATCCCGGATGCCATAATTGTCCAGACGCATAGAAATCCGGATGAATGCATAAACAGTCTCTGCAGTCTTAGACAAACCTTGTATAAAATGGTAGAGGGTAAGATCGATAATCAAGAAATTCTTAGGGAGGTTCTGCAATTATTTGATAGTGAAACCAAAAAAAATCTTGATTTTCATCAAAAATATCCGGATAAAGTAATTTCGATTTCCTATACGGAATTAACCAACAATCCTTTGGAAATACTAAAAGGTCTTTATAGTAAAATGAATTATGAATGGACTGATAGCATGAATAATAGTATAAAAGAATACATTCTTGAAAATCCACAAAATCGAAGAGGGAAGCATAGCTATAATGACAATTTTGTAAAAAATTCCCTACCCAAAAATATTAAGGCCTATGCTGAGTTTTTTAAAGATTATTTATAGTGTAATTCCGTTCCAGACCTGTCAGGTTTTTAAAACCTGACAGGTCTTATAGAGATCCTAGGACAAATATTTATTATCCCTGTACCAATCTATGGCATCATTTAATGCAATCATCACATCTTTAGGCTTATAACCCAATTCAGTTCTTGCCTTGTCCACTGAAAAGTACATTTTCTTCTTAGATAATTTCACGCCACTAACGGTAGCCATTGGTTCATTTTTAGACTTGCTTATATTTGCCCACCACTCCACCACATAGGCTATCGGTAAAACTAAATTATGAGGTAATTGAATTTTAGGAGCGGGTTTTCCTGTAATTGATGCTATTTTCTCCAAGAGAACTTTCATGGAAAAATTTTCGTTTCCTAAAATATACCGTTCCCCTAACTTTCCTTTTTCCAAGGCAAGTAAATGCCCCGTCGCCACATCGTCAACATGTACCCAATTAAGGCCTGTGTCAACAAATGCCGGTATTTTTCCGGCTGCCGCGTCAAGAATCAGTTTCCCTGTAGGTGTTGGTTTAATATCCCCGGGACCTACAGGCGTTGATGGATTTACAATAGTAGCGGGAAGTCCTTCCTCATTGACCATTTTCTTTACCAACTCCTCTGCAAGGTATTTGGATTTCTTATAGTCGCCAATCATGTCATTAAATGTAACCTCGGTATTTTCATTCGAAGGAGAGCTGTCAGAATGAAGTCCCAAAGTTGCTACACTGCTTGTATAGACAATTTTTTTGACACCCGCTTTCAAGGCCGCACGCATAATGTTTTCCGTTCCGGTAACATTATTATCATACAATTCTTGAGGATTTAACGACCACAAACGATAATCGGCTGCAACATGAAATAGATACTCGCAATCTTTCAAGGCAATTTCTAAAGAGTTTACATCTCTTAGGTCACCAAAAACAATTTCGGCATTCAGTCCTTTCAGATTGTCAAGAGAACTTGTAGAACGAACCAATGTTTTTACTGCATATCCTCTGTCTATCAATAGTCGCGCTACAGCTGACCCAACGAATCCGGACGCTCCTGTAACCAATACTTTCTTATTCATTAGAGATATAAATTATAAGATGAAATATCCAAGATTATACTATTTGTGCCAGAAATGAAATTAATAAAATAGAAAAAACAATTTCAGGTTACAATTTTAACATACTGCTCCCTTGTTTTTTATTTGAACTAATTAAAGGAATTTTATTTATCGACTAATTCTTTTTCTTTAGATACTGATGACTCTTCCTTATTTATTATTGGCATTAGAGGATTTTCAAATAGCGATTTTTCGACTTTGCTTTGATCATACATTATTGGTAGTTCAGGTGCCATAGGTCCTTCGGTCTTAGGCCCGCCATTTATACTAAGTCCCAGTAACTTCAAAGGGTTTTTAAAAGAATCATTTACAGCAGTACCTTCATAGCCACAATGTGCCATACAATTATCACATTTTGGGTTTATGCCAGCTCCATAATTGTCCCATTCTGTTTCATCTATCAGCTCCTTATACGTTTTTGCATATCCTTCATTAACCAACAGGTAACAAGGTTTTTGCCATCCAAATATATTGTATGTTACAGTACTCCAGGGTGTGCATTGATAAGATTGATTTCCGGCAAGGAAATCAAGAAATAAAGCAGACTGATTAAATTCCCATTTACTTTTTCGATTCTTACCCTCTCTGAAAATACTTCTAAATAATTCTTTGCTTTGCTTTCTTCCCAAAAACAGATCCTGTTCCGGTGCCATTTCATAACTATAACCGGGTGAAACTGTAATTCCTTCTACTCCTAAAGTCATTGCATAATCAAAGAAATCTGCTACTTCTTCAGGGTCAACACCATTAAAAAGAGTACTATTAACAGTTACTCTATGACCTTTATCCAGGGCAAGCTTAATTGCTTCTACCGCCACATCAAAAATACCTTCCTTACAAACCGATTTATCATGATGCTCCTTTAATCCGTCTAAATGAATAGAAAAAGTAAGGTAATGAGAAGGTTCATATTCATGTAGCTTTCGTTTCAACATTATAGCATTTGTACACAGGTAAATATACTTTTTCCTTTCTACCAAGCCTTTAACTATCTGAGGCATTTCATTGTGTATAAGAGGCTCACCACCAGGAATTGATATAACAGGTGCACCGCACTCATCAACCGCTTTCATGGCATCTTCGAAGCTCATTCTTTTCTTTAATATATGATCTTCGTATGCTATTTTCCCGCAACCGGCACAAGCCAAATTACATTGAAACAGTGGTTCAAGCATTAAGACAAGTGGGTATTTTGTCTCTTTTTTTAATTTTTTTCCAATTATATAGCTTGCAATACTGGTTTGTTGTTTTATTGGTACTCCCATACTAAAAGTAAAATTTTATTAATAAATAGGTCGACTATTTTTATTGATCTTTACATGAATTATGACCTTGATCAATAGTTAAATCAGTTAACCTTATTCTTTTAATTCAAATATTCTACAATAATTATATCAATAAAATCGAATATAGAAAATAAACTACACATCAATTATTAACCTAATCTTGCACTAAATTCAGTCTCAACTGTTTAAATCCTTTTCAAAATTCAACAAGAATTAAATCTGTGCAAATATAAAGAATCTTTGTGACTAACGTAAGGCATAGAAAAATTCTGATTTGCTAAATAGTGGTATAAACGTGTTAATTTCCACCAACTTTCGCTTGAAATGAGCCGGACATTTTTTTAAGAATAAATTCTGATTGTGCCATCCAAAACACTAAAATACAGGAATTAATATTGATTATAGTTAGTGCAAATTGAACAAAATAAAGCAATCATAATTTATTACAATCCAAAATTATTTCCAGTAAAATAAGTGAGATTAATTGAAATATACTACTTTTATACCACTTTTAGGTGTAGCCGCGGTCGATCTAAACGGCTAATTTTATTCCGAAATTAGAATTGAACGCTTTATACGCTGAAAATCAAAATTAAGCATGATAGATACTCAAATTATATTAAATAAACACATTCATAATCAGAATTTGCAAACTGAATTATTGCATGGTGTGTCTAGAACCTTTGCACTGACAATTCCACAGCTGCCAGCCGATCTTAGGAATGTAGTTTCAAACGCGTATTTACTTTGTAGGGCTATTGACACAATAGAGGATGAGCCGGCTTTAAACTTTGAAGAAAAGAAAAAGTTTTGCGATTGGTTTACCGATGTTGTTGATCAAAAAAGTGACCCCCGATTATTTAGTGAGGCCTTATCTCCCCTCCTGTCAGATAGTACCATACCAATGGAGCACGAATTGATACAACAAATTGACAGGGTCTTAGAGATTACACAAGAATTTGACCAAGCGCATCAGGAAGTGTTATCGCGATGTATCCATCTTATGTCGGAGGGCATGACTTTGTTCCAGGAGCTTGAAAATAAGACAGGACTCAATACCCTGGAAGAAATGGACAAATACTGCTACTATGTGGCAGGAGTCGTGGGCGAGCTATTAACGGATTTATTCTATTTTCATCTGCCCAAAGAACTTAGTTCTAAAAGAGAGGAAATGATGAAATTGTCAGTTTCATTTGGCCAAAGCTTACAAATGACTAACATTCTCAAAGATATTTGGGAGGATCAGAAAAGAGGCGTTTGCTGGCTACCGAAAGATGTATTCAATTATTATAATTTTGATCTTTCACAACTAAAAAGTGGAAAAACTAATAAGGATTTTCAAAATGGACTAATTCACCTCATAGGTATAGCACATACACATTTAAATAATGCCTTTAAATATACATTGATGATTCCGGCCGATCAAACGGGAATTCGTAATTTCTGTTTATGGGCCTTATTTATGTCATTACTCACACTTAAAAAAATCCACAAAAATATCGAAGCAACAAAAAGTAGTGACTGGAAAATTAGCAGAAAGTCTGTGAAGAGAGTCATTGTTGTTACAAAGTTTTCGGCAAATCAGGATCATTTATTAAAAGCATATTTTAATATAACCAGAAGAGGGCTGCCTGAATATCCAACTACCTTTACCAATTAATTCATGGATAATATTAAAGAATTAGAGAAAAAGCATAGTAAATTAAAGTCTAAGCTTGAAGAACTTATGGATAATGAAGTCACAGGTTCAGGTCCTATTGATAATGCTATCGATAGAGCTTTATCCGGTATTCTTGAAAAGCAGGACCCAAAGGGATATTGGTGCTATGAACTAGAGGCTGACATTACCATTCCTTCAGAGTATATTTTGATGATGCATTATCTGGGAGATATTGATGAAAGAATCCAGGGTAAAATGGCAAATTATATTCGAAAAAGACAGCAAGAAAACGGAGGTTGGCCCTTATATCAAGGGGGTAAAACTAATATTAGTTGTACAGTTAAGGCATACTATGCCCTTAAACTTGCAGGTGATGACATTGAATCTCCTCATATGTTACTTGCTAAAAGAGCAATTATGGTAAGAGGAGGTGCTGCAAAAAGCAATGTTTTCACCCGAATAATGTTGGCAATGTTCGAGCAAGTTCCCTGGAGGGCTGTTCCATTTATACCTGTAGAGATCATGTTATTACCTAAATGGTTTCCATTTCACATTAGCAAGATCTCCTACTGGTCACGTACAGTTATGGTTCCTCTGTTCATATTATATAGTTTCAGAGCTACGGCCAAAAACCCTAAAGGAATAGATGTTAGAGAATTGTTTGCGATTCCACCGGAAAAAGAAAGGCATTATTTTCCCGCCAGGTCCGTTTTAAATAAATTTATTCTAATAACAGAAAGGGTTGGTTTTAAATTACAATGGCTTATTCCCGGTTTTATCCATAAGATGGCCCTAAAAAAATCGAAGGATTGGTTTGTTGAACGGTTAAATGGAGATTCAGGACTAGGGGCTATTTTTCCTGCCATGGTAAATGCCTATGAATCTCTGTTATTATTAGGTTATGACAAGGATGATGAAATAGTAAAAACGGCAAGGCATTCAATTGATTTACTTATCGTTGAAAAAGAAAATGAGGCTTATTGTCAACCATGTGTTTCACCAGTTTGGGACACTCTCTTAGCAGCACAAGCACTTCTTGAGACCAGAGACGAAAGATCGATAATCCCTATTCAAAATGGAATGAAATGGCTTCAGGAAAAACAAATCGTAGATGGAAATGCTGACTGGAGAGAGGAAAGGCCAAATCTTGCCCCCGGGGGGTGGGCCTTTCAATTTGATAATGATCATTACCCTGATCTTGATGATACCGCTTTTGCAGGTTTGGCTATGGTAAAGACTGATTTTCATAAATACGAGAAAAACATAAAACTCGCTGCCGATTGGATAGTAGGAATGCAATCTAAAAATGGCGGTTTTGCATCCTTTGAGCTGGATAATACACAATATTATTTAAATGAAATCCCCTTTGCCGATCATGGTGCGCTATTAGACCCACCCACGGCAGATGTTACTGCAAGGTGTATCATGTTTTTAGTATCTGTTGTAGACAAGTATCCTGAATATCAAGATTCTATAGACAAAGGATTAAAGTACATCAACCAGGAACAAGAAGATGATGGTTCATGGTTTGGGAGATGGGGAACCAATTATGTTTATGGAACCTGGTCCGTTTTGATGGCCTTAGAAGAAATGAAAATAAAAAATGATGATGAAAGGGTAAAAAAAGCTGCAGCCTGGATAAAGTCTGTTCAACGTGAAGATGGCGGATGGGGAGAAGACAATGACAGTTACGAATCATTCGGAAAACCAGGACGGGGATTTAAAAGTGCTTCATTTCAGACGGCGTGGGCTATCCTGGGCTTGATCAGTGCAGGTGAAGTCTCTACCGATAGTGTATCCAGGGGTGTGGATTTTTTATTGAGAGAACAAGATAAAGATGGTCTTTGGTATGACCCTGAATATACAGCACCAGGATTTCCAAAAGTTTTTTACTTAAAGTATCATGGATACGATAAATACTTCCCATTATGGGCCCTTTCGAGATACAGAAATGAAATCAAAACCTCACCCCAGTGATCGGTATAATTATTCCATTAATACAAGAAGCTTCTGTTTTTAAAATAAAAAAAAACGCTACCAAAAGACCCATTCAAATATCTGATAATTTACTTCTTTTTGTTTCAGGGGTAGGTATGAAAAACGCGGCAAACGCTATAGAACAATTAGCTCCTAAAGTAAGTCACCTGATCAGCTGGGGTACTGCCGCAGGCTTATCTAGCCATCTTAAAGCCGGAGATTTGTTATTGCCCGATTTGATCTTGGATAAAAATGGAATAGAATATGCGACCGATTCAAATTTTAAAATTCAAATGGTTAAACTGTTACCAAATAATCTAGCCTATGAAAGTGGATCATTATGTGAATCGGAAAATATTCTTAAAGACGCTAATGAAAAAGAAGTTTTTGTTAATAAATTTAATGCAATAGGTTGTGATATGGAATCAGCAACCTTAGCAAAACTAGCGAATCAGAAAGGAATTTCATTCAATGCTTTACGAGTAGTCTCTGACGATTATACTACTCAAATTCCTAAATCAGTATATTTATCTATAAATGAAGATGGTGATTTCAGCATAGGGAATTTTTTTGTTCAGCTAATCAGAAAACCCAGAGATCTTATTCAGGTTATCCGACTGGGAAAAAATTTCAAAAAAGCAAAAAGGACAATGCTGGAATTAAAAAAAGCATTATTAAAACTATAATCCACAATACATTTTAAGTGAAATATGTGCCCCATTTAATTTTTTACAATAATTAGACCATGATATCTGAAGCTATTGTTTATAAACTTATAAAATTTATGCTTGTTGGTATTGGAGGGACTACCATTGATTTTGGAATTACCTATTTACTCAAGGAAAAGGTAAAGATCAATAAATACATTGCAAATAGCATAGGGTATATGTCTGCCGCTACCAGCAATTATATTTTTACTCGTATATGGGCATTTGATAATGTGAATCCGGAAATATTAATGCAATATATCATCTTTGTAACCATCTCCTTAATAGGTCTTGGCCTGATGAATTTATTTATATGGATTTTCCATGAAAAGTTCAGGATCAATTTTTATGTTGCAAAAGTATTGGCTCTTTTGATCGTATTGGTTTGGACCTTTACAGCACATTATACCATTACATTTTCATAAATTATCCAGAATTTATAGTAGGATTTCTTTTAACCAAGAATAGCTAATCCTGTAATTTCTTGTAATACCCATAAAATTCAGGGAAAGCAGCTTTCAACCAATAAACGTACTTATCGGGAGAATTTTCCAAATCCTCTTTAAGAAATTCTATGTCTATCCACTTCCAGTCACACACTTCCGCAGGATTAGGTACCGGATCCATTTCGTAATGACCAATATAAACCTGATCCAGTTCATATTCGACAAGATCATTATCCAGTTCTGCACGATAGGTAAATTTGAAAAGTTCTTCAAGGCCACAATCAAAACCCATTTCTTCAACAAGTCTTTCGTGTATTGTTTCCTCTTTATTCTCTCCTTTCAATGGGTGACTACAGCAAGTATTTGCCCACAAGCCCCCTGAATGGTATTTTTCGATCGCTCTTTTTTGCAACATCAACTGTCCTTCTTCATTCACTACAAATATTGAAAAAGCCCGATGTAATAGTCCATCCTGATGTACTTTTAGTTTTTTTTCGTATCCGGTAATATTATTGTGTTCGTCCACAAGAATTAGAATAGGCTCCATTTTTTAAGTTTTGTCTAGGTTGGTTTTATTAAAAATCTCTATTATAGATCTTGTGTGCAATGTCTAACAAAGGTATTTTTCTCTCTTCAGGCAATTGAATTTTTTCAAGATAGCTTAGTCCTTTTTGAAAATATTCCGTCATCTGAATTTCAATCAGATCGTTAATACCGAGCTCATTGTAAATATTGAGCATGTTTTGTATTTTTTCATTTTCATCTTCATGAATCATCAAAGATTTTATCTTTTCTCTCGCCTTTTCATCTCCTAATTCCCATGCCTTAACAAATAGCATGGTTTTCTTATTTTGAAGAATATCACCACCAATTTTTTTTCCGAATTTCTCACCGGTTCCAAAAGCATCTAACCAATCGTCTTTTATTTGAAATGAAAGTCCGAGGTTTAAGCCGAAATTATAAATTAATTCCTTGTTTACATCTGTAGTATTGGCTATAATACCACCAATTCTTACACTTTCTGCCAGTAATACTGAGGTTTTATAACCAATCATTTTAATATACTCCTCTTCTCGCACATCCATTCTGGTTTCAAAATCTATGTCCATTTGTTGTCCTTCAATTATCTTACCGGCAGTATCATTAAAATTGGTGAGCACCTCCCTTAACTGGGATTCATCAATTTTAGACAAATAATCATATGCGTATATCATCATTAGATCACCCGAGATAATGGCATTATTCACACTGTATTTCTTATGGACAGTTGGCCTGCCTCTTCTGACATCAGAATTATCCATAATATCATCATGAACAAGAGTAAAATTATGAAACATCTGAATTCCAAATGCCGGATTTAGTGCTACATCCAGATCGCCTCCAAACATATTACAAGCAGCAAGTAACAATCGAGGTCGAATGAGTTTGCCATCGCTCGAAATAAAATAATAAACTGGCTCATTAGCAATTATATTCTCTGCTTTAAATCTAACGTCTTTGAACTTGTCAACATAAAGCTCCAGCAAATCATCAATGGAAAATAAAAGTGATGAATTAATTTTCATTTTTAAATAGTTATTATAACACCAAAACCTCATCAAAATACTCACAATTTTGGGCTGCTAATATAGTAAAAAAGTTTATTATAAATATATAATAATAATCGTTTACAACAAGAATCTACTACAAAATAATTCGGTTGATCAAGCGATTCTGGAAAGTAGATCAAAGATACATGAAACCCCACTTTTAACATAAAAATCACCATTACTGCAAGTTGTATAAGAATGTTAAATGCAAGGAAAAATTAATAAAAAATGATAGCATCTACCTTTATAAAATAAAAAAAATAATATTATATTTGCTGGCTTATTAAATAACCAAATTGAACCTAAGATATCATCTTTAATTATAGATATTTTTTTGGTAAAATGGACGCCATATGAATTTTGAAACTTCCGAGACACAAAAAATGATTGCACATTCTATTCGTGAATTTGCAAAAAAACACATCAAGCCTTATATGATGGATTGGGATGAGAAGCAGATCTTTCCTGAAGATCTATTTCATAAGCTTGGAGAGATGGGATATATGGGTGTTTTAGTACCTGAAGAATACGGTGGATCCGGTTTAAATTATCACGATTATATTACAGTGATTGAAGAAATTTCAAAGGTAGATTCTTCCATTGGATTATCTCTGGCTGCTCATAATTCATTATGTACCAATCATATACTGGAATTCGCAAGTGATGAACAAAAGGAAAAATGGTTACCTAAATTAGCATCCGGTGAATGGATCGGCGCCTGGGGTTTAACAGAACACAATACGGGCAGTGATGCAGGAGGCATGTCTACAACCGCCGTTAAGGATGGAGATTATTATGTGCTGAACGGAGCAAAGAATTTTATTACACACGGTATTAGTGG
>DAOUPU010000028.1 GCA_030625995.1 Flavobacteriaceae bacterium | reverse complement strand
AAAGAATGCCATGTAAATCGGGGCTCCCATTCTTCCATTCCTCCTCCTTTTAAAATGTAGGTATCTGTCTGCTCATAGGAATTTCCATTATCCTCAAAGAAAGCCAACTTTAATTCACTCCCTCTTTTGCCTTTTATTTTAAGCTTCACCCATCCGGAGAACATCGTTCCAAAATCAAAACGGGTTATATCTTTTCTTGGAACGGTTACAGCAACAGGTTGGATTGTTCTTATCACCCTGTCCGGAGGTGACATTTGCGCCTGTAGTTTACCTTCCGGAGCACGAACAATTGTTGAAGATTGCCAGTTCTCTTCATCAGTTGCCTTTGGATTCCAGATCTCATTTTCTAACCTCGCATCGTAGATCTCACCAAAATAAATATTATTACTTAAAATAGGGCCTTTTTTGTTCTCCCAGTTTTCATCGCTTATAATTGTTTGTTTTGACCCCTCTTTATCCTCTATTAACATTTGCGCGATAAATCGAGGGGTATCGTAGTATAGAGGGAGATATTCACTTCTTTCATTTTGAAAATACCAACCATTTCCGAGTAAAACCGTAACGACATTATTTCCTGCCTGTAAAAAGTTAGTGATATCGAAAGTTTCATACAACACTCGAGTAGACATATTTGCTACCTCACCATTTTCGAAGGTATTAACTTGTCTTTTATCGTAATTAGTTTGATTGGGAGAAAGCACATGATCTCCTACTTTTTCCCCATTGATATACAATTCATAATAGCCTAAGCCACTGATATAAACCCTTGCCTTTTTAATTCTATTTTCTATGTTAAAAGTTTTTCTAAAATAGGTAGCCGGAATATTTTCTCTTACTTTAACTTTTTGAAGATCTTTTGTTCCGATCCATTTGGCAACCCAGTCGGAGGGTCTAAGCAAAGCCATCTCAAAAGTTGAAACATCGCTCCATGGGCTAGCTGTATTATTTTGATCCCATACTTTTACTTTCCAAAAATATTTTTGGTGACTCAATAATGTTTTCCCGTCAAATTTAATTTGAATGGATTCATTAGAATCAACTCTTTGACTATCCCAAATATTACCATAATCCTTTTTTAGCTCACTCAGGCTAGATGCTACTAATATTTGATAAGCCGCCTGTTTTATATTACGTTGTTCTGATCTTAATTGCCAACTAAAACGAGGTTCCATAATATCAATACCTATTGGATTTGTTATGAATTCACATTTTAGGTTCTTAATACTAACTTGTGTTTTATTTGCGCAGGCCCCTGCTAATAACAATAAGATAAAACCTTGTATAATTATTTTCATTGTCCATTCAATTTTTTGGTGTTCTCAGGCATGTTATTAGGATCCTTAGAATGCGATAAATGACTTAATTTCAGTACTCTGTAATCCATAATTTCATTGTCGATAGTAATAATACTATATTTCACCTGCGGGTCTTCCATTTGCGTGTTGAAATCAAGTAGACCAAAAGAACATTTAGCATTATATCCCATGATAAATTCAGATCCTTCTGCATTTTCCATAAGATCATGGGTATGCACATTTGTAAGTTTGGAACTCATAACTTCATAAAGATCGTAGGCATTTGAACGCTTTATCTTTCTTAGATCCGAGCGATGTCGGTCTGCTGACATAAGTAGTACGCCGTCAATTTGCTGCTCTTCTATAAAGGAAAATATCTCTTCTCGTTCCTCAGGAAAACCGTCCCAGGTGTCTTTACTTCCCGGTTTTACTCCCGGAGACCAGGGAACAGGAGACGCTATAATTTTAAACTTTCCTTTTGAGGATGCCAGAACTCTGAACAACCACTCTTTCTGAAAGTTTCCCAACATAGATCCATTATCCAAGTCTCTATAGTATCTTCCATCTAACATTATAAAATGAACATCACCAATATAATACTCATACCAACAACCAGGGTGCTTCTCTCCATCACCATAGGCCGGGTTATTCCAGTTCTCCTTGAATACATTAACCACCTGACGTTTCCATGCAGGATTATCAATATCTGATCCGGGAATGCAATCGTTTGTGCCGAAATCGTGATCATCATAAATGGCATAAACCGAAGTTGTTGCAACAAGCGATCGCCATTGTGGTTGACTTTGACGCCGATAATAACAGTAATGTTGTGTCATAGGGTGAAGTGGGTCATCAATATAAACATTATCACCCAACAACATAAATGCTCTTGGTTTGTACCGAGCTATGGTTGTCCACATAATTTCATTCATTGGAGTAAAACCGGCTCCTCCACCAAAGATAATACTAAAACGAGTGGATTCTCCTCCCGGAGGATGTGTCCGAAAAACATTTCTTTGCTCGATCGATTTACCTCCTAACAAAACCGTGTACTGATATTCTGTATCTGGTTTCAATCCAGACACTGTGATGGTAGTGGTGTAATCCGAATTTCTTTTCGTCTGTCCCTTTCCTATTAAACTTATCCTGCTAAAATTCTCTCCCTTCATAGAGCTGATCTGAATATTTATCTCTTCTTCCTCCACTGTACGAACCCAGAAAGAAGCCGAGGTATCAGTAACTGAACCTAGTAATGGGCCGTGAAGTAAATTCTTATTTTGAATTTTTACCCATCTCTTAAATTCATAATATTTATAAAGTGGATCAAATACATCGCGCGGCCCTGCCAAAAATCTTTCAAATGGCAATCCTAATGCAACTGCTTGTCTGGCATATTGATAGGCTACAGAAATACTATCTCTCTGACATTCTGCCATTGCAAGAACAAAATATCGTTCCGCCTCATTAATTGGGCTATTCTTTATTTTAGACTCTTTGCTTACAATTTCAACCGCATTATCTGTTTGGTTTTTGGCAAGATAACGTACAGCATTTCGACCAGGATCGTGCTGTGCAAATGAATTCATGCCTAAAAAAAGAAAAAAAAGAAAGAATTCAATTCTGAAATTCATAATTTGTAATGTCTAGCATTGATTTGTAAAAAATTCATGATCTTCTAAATTAATTCTCTCCTGAATAATTCTTATTAATACGGGGTTCCTGCGCATTTACATCAATTTTCCATTCTTCCAATAAATGCTTCAATTCATTAACTTTTTCAGGGAATTTTGATGACAGGTCATTTTTTTCGCCCGGATCAACCACCAAATTATACAATTCATAGACATTCTTATTTTCCAGAAATTTCGCCTCATACCATTCAATAAGTTTAAAATCACCCGAACGGATCGCAGAAGCAGGTTTCATTCCAGAACTGTGATAATGAGGATAATTCCAGTAAAGGTTTTGCCGTAAAGTATTCTTTTTCCCATGAAGTAATGGGACCAAACTAAGTCCGTCAACAGCTAATTCCAGATTTCGTTCTGCTGAAGAAAAATCGGAAAATGTCGAAAAAAAATCTATCGAAGAAACCAACTGGTCATTTACCGAGTTTGGAGGAATAACACCCTTATAGGAAATGATTAGGGGTACATGTATTCCACCTTCATACAACCAACCTTTTCCCTTTCTAAATGGTGTCTGTTTGGCATATTTATCCAATCCTCCATTGTCAGAATAAAATAATATAATAGTATTATCATCAATTTTAAGATGATTAATTTTTTTGATGATCCTACCAACACTATTATCCAATGTTTCAATCATTGCGGCTATAGTTGCATTATTTTCCGGCTCATTTGTTGCCTTAAGTTTACTGTACTCATCAATTAAACCTTCTTTTTCCATTAAAGGATCGTGAATGGTATTGTGAGAGATGACAATAAAAAACGGCTTCTCTTTATTTCGATCTATAAAATCAATTGATTTATTTGTTAATATTTCTACATTATGACCATCATTTTCAGGAGTTTGCCACTCTTTTATTGGCGAATCCAGGTTTGGTTTATAGGTGATAAATGATTCATCAAATCCTTGATTCTCAGGATTATTTTTAATGCTTTCAGGAGGTTGTTTGGACTTGCTGAGATGCCATTTTCCAAACCAGGCAGTTTTATAACCCTCTGATCTTAGAAGCTCTCCGATGGTCATTTCTTCCAAGGGCAGGAACTTTTGCCATTCGGGTATTTCCAATAAATTCGATCTATTTTTATCTCCTGGTATATAATCTGTTATATGCAATCTAGCCGGATACTTTCCAGTAACAATTGAAGATCTTGTTGGGCTGCAAACAGCTGCTGCTGCATATGCATTTGTAAACCTCATTCCTGTTTTTGCCAGATCGTCAATATTTGGTGTTTTATAATAATCACTGCCATAACATCCCAACTGTGAATAACCAAGATCATCGGCTATGATCAAAACAATATTTGGTTTTTTTTGGTCTTCCTTATTTTTATCGAAATCACAGCCCGTAATTATAGATATTAAAAGAGCCAGTATGAATTGAATCAATCTATGCATAAAGTACCTGTTTTAAGAAAATTTAATCAAGTTTGAAATTTCAATTTTTTCTCCCGTTTCTATAGATTGCCGCGCTGCAATTCCTATTAAACTGGATAATATTCCTGCACGACTACCTGCACGTTTTTTTAATGGATCCGTTTGATCTGGTTTTAAAAGCATATCCTTCAATTTTGAATCTGCTCCGCCATGCCCTCCTTTTGGTGGTGTGATTCCCCATATTTTGGATTCACCAAAATTTTTCGATAATCGCAATTCGATACTGTGATCTGTTTCCCAGGGTTGACGTGCAAAAATTCTTACATCTAATCTGCCCTTTTCACCCGTTAAAGAAATACGCTGTCCTTCATAAGGCATAAATGCATTCATTGAATAATTTAATATAGTTCCATTATCGTATAAAACCTCTACCGCAGAAGTATCATAGGAGTCAATTTCATTATCCCAGATACAACCATCACGAAGGTAGCCGTCAACATCTTCACAAGACCCATACAATTCCATGGCATTTCTATTCTTCGTCATATCCCAATAGAACTTACATTTTTCTTTAAAACTACATGTTCGACAATTTCTGTCCCTGTAGGAATTATTTTTTCCATAAAAAGCCAATCTTCCTGTTGCCTTTATTTCCATAGGCTCTGCATCAATAAGCCAATTGACCATATCAAAGTGGTGAGACGCTTTGTGAACCAAAAGTGACCCGGAGTTTTTAATTTTACCATGCCATCTTCTATAATAAGAAGCACCGTGATTTACATCTAAATATTCCTGAAAATCAATAGAAATGATTCTACCCAGATCGCCTGATAAAATAATTTTTTTTATGGCATCAGATTCCATCATATAACGAACATTAAAAGTGACGTCTACCTTTTGCCCTGTTCTCGCTTCAGCATCAATTATTCGCTGACATTGTTCTGCTTCAGTGGCCACAGGTTTCTCTGAAATAACATTACATCCCAGCTCCATGGCTCTTACTATATATTTTTCATGCTTACTATCAATTGTTGTTACAATTACCGAATCGGGTTTTGTTTCTTTGATCATCAAATCAAAATCCTTTGCCTCATAAGTCTTAGCATTGGTTCCAATTCTTTTCTTAGCAACCTCCAATCGTTTGTAGTTGCTATCGCATAAACCAACCATTTCTACATAATCACTATAAGAATCGACGAGATCCTTACCCCAGGTAGATGAACCTCTACCTCCCGTACCAACTAATGCTACTTTCAATTTTTTATTGGATCTAATGTTTAAAACCGGAAAGGATAAACCCATAGGAAAAACCGTTGTAGCAGCTATGAATTTTGAGCTCTTGCCAATAAAATTTCTTCGGTTAATAATTTTTGATTCTGACATTTTTCTGATTGTTTAAAATGAATTCTGACAGCTACAGCAAGGAAGCCGCTTCTTTATCTAGATAAAGCCAGGTTGCACTGTGATTCTGTAAAATTGATGAAGGAACTTGTGGTGTAACCGCTCCGCTAACAGCATTTCTTACCGCATTTGCCTTTCGTCTATCCGGAACGGAACAAATAATAGATCCAGATTTTAATATTTGTTTGATGGACATGCTTATTGCCTGCTTTGGTACATCATCCAAGGTTTTAAACCAACCTTCTCCCATCTGTTGTTTTCTACACGCTTCATCCAGGTCAACTACTATATATGGCTCTTCTGTTTCAAAATCAGCAGGTGGATCATTAAAAGCCAAATGTCCGTTTTCTCCAATTCCTACAAAGGCTACATCAATGGTTTTTTGACTGATAACTCCTTTAAGCCGTTTGCATTCTTCTTCCGGGTTTTTTTCTGCATTGATATAATTAAACTCTTTTATGTTTACTTTTTCAACAAAACGCTCTTTTAAATATTTTCTAAAAGATGCCGGATGAGTCATTGGCATTCCAATATATTCATCCAGATGAAAGCAGGTTACTTTTGACCAATCTAAATCATTCTTAACTAGTTCTTCCAACATTTCAAATTGTGAAGCTCCGGTTGCAACAATAATATTTGCTTCTCCATTTTTTTGAATAGATTCTTGTATCAATTGCGCTCCTTTTTTGGCTGCAACACTACCCAATTCTTCCTTTGTTTCTGAAATTACAACATTCATGATTTAGTTTTAAAAATTAATGAAGGATTATATGATGTGAGCTGAACTACTTCTTCCTTTGTAAGCCCAATTTCAGTTTTTAAATTAAAAGCACTTGAAGGCATATCTATTGCTGAACCGGCAAAATTTGGTTTACCTGGTTCTCTGACTATTCTATCCTCACCAACTTCTAATTCAATATTGCTAATAGTATATCGTCCTGCTTTTGCACCTGCTGCTGCCATTGCGTCTGTTGTAATGATGCAATTTTCTATTCCTGCCATTTTTATATAGTTTTTTAGAGCATAAAACGGAATATGAATGCCATCTGCAATAAAACATATTTTTAGATCGTCTTTTAGAGACAGTACCCTTTGGATAATGTTATCATGTCTGGGTAAGTTTTGAGGACAGCCGTTTCCAAGATGAGTAAACATACTTAATCCTGCATCAATTGCCGATTTTAATTCCTCCAAATCAGGGTTGCAATGTCCAGCGGATATAATTATTCCTTTAGACTGTAAATGCTTGGTTAACATATTGTTGATGTCCATTTCTGGAGCCAGTGTAAAAATACGGCACAGTCCATCGGTGGCATCCAATAATTCCTCTAACTGATCCAGATTCGGTTTTAAAATATGCTCTTTTGGATGTGCCCCTCTATAACCATCGGCACTATTAAGAAAAGGTCCTTCTATATGAAATCCTTTGATAATTTTATTAATTAATTCGTCCTTTCCACGAAGATCAACTATTTTTTTGACCCTTAAGATCATATCCTGAAAATCAGCAGTGATGATCGTAGCAAAAATTCCTTCTACGTTGTCATTCTTCAGTTTTGAGCAGGAAAGTCGTAAATCTTCTAAGGTCAGATCATTTTGATTGTAATCTACACCTCCGTAACCGTTGACCTGAATATCAAAATATTTATTTCCCATTCTTCCTATTACATTAAAACTGAATAACCAGCCAAGCGACGAATACTAAAACTATTACAAAGATCCAGGCAAGCAGGAAACCTAACCAATCCTCTCGATATCTAGAAGCAAAATTTTCCCATCGCTCTTTTTTAAACCAAGACATAAAATCTAATAAAATAAGGTCTTTTCCGTGATCTCTTGCCAGAGGCTTCTTTCCATCAGGATCTAAAATTTTAGCATCGGATAATCTATTCATATTGTCGAAATATTTATCGATTTTTGATTGATCCTCCGGTCTTGTCACAAGACTAACAATAAAGAAAGTGATAAATCCAACCAACATGGCCCAACCAAAAGTGTCTGGTTCCCATTTATATACTAATCGCCAACTCCCAATATTTAAATAATTTAAATAGTAGTACGCCAAAAAGGATGTAATCACACTTGAAATGGCTCCATATCTATTTGCTCGTTTCCAAAGATTACCACCAAAGACCATAATACCCATAAATGCCGCTATGGTTTCAATAAATAAAAATCCTTGTAGTACATTTTCAATATACAAAGCAAACAACACCCCTAGCATAGTTAATGCAACACCGGAAAGCCTGCCCATTTGTAGCAATTGTTTGTCGGATGCTTCTTGTTTCATATATTTTTTATAGAAATTCTGTGTAAAAAGAGCTCCGGTATTTACCATAAAATTTGATGCCGAAGACATATTAGCGGCCAATACGGAAGCCACCATTAAACCTGTTAATCCGGGAAGAAGAAGAACACGAGTTGCATATCCAAATGCCATTTCAGGATCATCCAGATCTTGTCCGTTCTGAACTAATAATGCCGCGACTATTAAGCCTGTAAGCGCCCACCCAATAGTAACAAATCGTTTTATAAAAGAGCCATAGGTTTGACCTACACGACCTGCACGTTCTGTATCGCCTGTGGCGCACATGGATATCATATGAGGTTGGGCGGTTATTCCAACCACTCCGTTAAGGGCTAACATTAAAATTGTAAATGCACCAATACCAACTTTATCACTAAAAAGGGAGAAAAATTCTTCAGGAAGTGAAGCACGCATACCTTCAAATCCGCCTACGGCATTCAATCCGGTAGGGATCAACATAAATGATAAAACAATGATCATCAGAGCTTGAATAAAATTTGCATAGGCTGAGGCAACCATTCCTCCAAAAAAACTATACACCACAAAGGCAACAGTCATTGCAAGGATAACAGAATTAACAGAGATCATATTTCCTGTGGCAATAGCGATAACTTTTCCACCTCCTTTAAGCATAACTCCCTGAGCAAAAACAAAAAACAGAATGGCGAATACAGAGTAAAAAACTCCCATTTTATTGCCATATCTGTCTTCAATAATTTCACCTACGGTCGTCCTTTCGCTCCTTCTGTACCATGGAGCAATTAACCAGTAGAATGGTGTAATGATCATGTTTTTCCATTGATACCAAATGGCTGCAAACCCAAGATGAAAGCTTGCTCCTGTTTGAGCAACAAAATTCTCAGCATGAGTTCCGGTACCAAAGGCCTGCCCCATCATGATCCACCAACTAAATTTTCTATCCCCCCTGAAATAACTATCGCTACTCTTTATCTTTCTGGAAAGCCATAAGCCATATCCAATGATTATCACAAAATAAAGAACAATTACAAGGATGTCTAACCAATTAAAATCATTCATACTTTTTTATTGTTTTTATTCAATCTTTCAATTAATTTTTTAGGTTGATCCGTTTGTATACCATCTGTACCCCATTTTAGTATCTGTTCCCATTCCTGAGGGCTTGCTTTTTTATCATCAGTAAAAACTTTAACACCATACTGATGTGCAGTTTTTACATAACTTGCGCTTAGTTCACCCATGTCAGTGGCAAGTACTTTAGGTTGCACTTCTTCAATAACCTTTTTAATATTATTTTCTTCACCAGGGTCTGGCATAACAATGCATGCAGAACAATTTCTTTTTACTTCCTTTATGACCTCCATATAGGAAGCAGGGATGTACCAGATAACATCTCTCTCCATACCATAACTTTTAATGAGTTCAATTTGTGCTTTCACATCTGGTTCTTTAAGATCCAGATAGATGCCGATCTGTCCTTTGCACAATTGCAATATTTCTTCAAATGTTGGAATTCTTTCATTTTCCCAACCCGGACCAACCCGTTTACCAATATTTAATTGTTTTAATTCCGCAAGAGTAAAATCGTTTACTCTTCCAGTTACTTCACCTTGCATATAAGCATCGATAGTTTCATTATGTACGCTTACAAATTTCCCGTCCTTTGTTTTGCGAATATCTATCTCCACATAATCACAACCTAAATCAATTGCTTTTTGATAGGCCGCAAGGGTGTTTTCCGGAATTCCATTATGTACTCCCCGATGTGCAATGACATAGGTATTACCATTTTTTGGTTTTGGAAAATCCTCTAATTTTTCCTGCGCAATACTTTGCTTAGAACTTACAAAGACAATAATTAGGAAGAATAAATGTATCGCCCTTTTTGTTTTGATAAGTTCAAAAATTTTATACGTTACCATGAGTTAATTTTTATTGCCCTAAATTTATTCAAAAATATTAGAAAGTATTTCTGTAATATTATTCAATATGCGTTATTTTTTAACACAATTTTGTAACAAAACCTCCTCTTTCCAGTAGTTTTTGGCAATAAAAATCTCAAATATCGTGAAATATGAAAAAATTGTATTAAGTGCGAACTCAATGCACTAAACTGAGTATATCAAATTGATAATTAGTAGATTTTATATTTCTTAAGCAATAATAATTTTATTTTTATCATTATACCAATCCTCAAATAAATGTTTGTAAGTCTCGTGAATAACATTCCTTTTTATTTTATTGGTTGGGGTTAAAATTCCATTTTCTAAAGACCATTTTTCCGAAATTATCAGCAATTTATTAAGTCTTTCATGTAAATGAAGCTCAATGTTCACGCTTTTTAAAGTATCCAGCAAACTTTCTTTAATCTCCTCAAAACTCCAATTTTTACTGTTATCAGAAAGTTGAACAAGTCCAATGGGCTGTGGCAGATCAAGACCCACTATACAGATCTGTTCTATGAGTTCATTGTCTGCAAAACGATTTTCGATAGGAGCCGGAATGATAAATTCTCCTTTGGCGGTTTTAAAAATGTCATTTACTCTTCCCTTAACTTTTAAATAATCGTTTTCAAGATCACCGGTATCCCCGGTTTTATAAAAACCTTGCTCATTAAAACTAGATCTTGTTAACTCCGGTTCGTTATAATACTCCTTGAACATCCAACTATTTTTTATCAAAATCTCATCAGTTTCGGGATCAATTTTTATTTGGCCTTCTTCTAATCGTTTTCCTGTTCTATTCAACCTGATATCATCTTTAGGTTGAAGAATAACTATGCCAAGCGCCTCTGTCATGCCGAAAGTTTCTTGTATATAAATGCCTATTTTTTGAAACCATTCAATGGTAGCTGAAGGCAGGGCTGAAGCTCCAGAAATTATCAATTTTGTATTATCGAGCCCTAAAGCGATCCTGATTTTTTTCTTTACCTGTTCGGCAACTTTGGGCATCCGCAACATAGCATCCAGTTGTGGAGTTTTTGCCATAACTCCCTGTTGTAGTTTTATCCATATATTAGGAACCGCTAAAAATACACTTGGCTTTACATCTGCCAGATTTTTAGCAAATGTATAGAGGGATTCCACAAAGGAAATTTGACCTTCATGATAAATAGCTCCTGTAACCACCAATGCTTGCTCCGCAATATGATTGAGAGGCAGGTAAGAAATAAAAGTATTTTTACCAGGGGTGTTCAAATTAAAACTACTGTGTTTTTCCCCCTGCTTAATCCAGAGATGAGGAGCAGGAGAATATGTCATTACAGCCCCTTTTGGCGCACCGGTTGTTCCCGAAGTATAAAAAATAGCCCAAATATCATCTAAAGCAGGTCGGTAATTTTCCCGATCCGGTTCTACATCCTTTATAAATTCGTTCCATGCGATTCCTGAATCTACTTTCGCACTACCACTGTAATGCGAAAAACGCACAATCGGTAAACTTTCAGGTATACCGGATTTTGCCTTCTCCCAATTATCTATTTTGCCAACAAATATTAATTTAATGTCTGATAGATCTATAACTTCATTTAGTGCTTCACCAAATAAATTTGCATAGAATGGTACGGTGACAAATCCACCGAGCATAATTGCAATTTCGGCAATAAGCCATTGGTGACAGTTTTTTGAATAAATACCCACATGATCACCCTTTTTTAAGCCCATGGATTTCATCGCAGTTACCAGTTGGAGCGCTTCTGTAATTACCTCATCATAGGTGAGCTCTTCCCACTCATCTCCAGTAGGTTGCCTTAAAAATATTTCATTCGGCAAGGTAGATTGCAATTCATAAAGTTTGTCAACAAGAGTTGGGTAAATCTTCATAATTATATTAATTTTTATTGAAACATCCACATTTTATTTGTGGCTTTTATTTATAATCTTGGCTGGATTAGGTAAAAGATTTCTGCAAAGATAATGCATATAATAAAAAGAATGGTTTAGATTATAATTTTGATCTCACCCGTTGCTATTTACCTTTAAAAACCGGATCTCTTTTTTCCAAAAAACTTCGAATTGCTTCCTGAAAATCGGAACTTTGAAATACATTCATTTGTAACATGTTTTCCAATTCGGTGCTTTCTTCCATGGTTATGGTTGGTATTTTTTGAATGAGTTTTTTATTTGCTCTTACGGCTAAGGGAGGAACAGTGGTGATGTATTTTTCAAATAATTGTATAAAATTAATAAAACCATCATCATTTGTAAGCCAATTGATCGCTCCCCACTCCATTAATTTTTCCGAAGAAACAGGACTCCCTAATAAAACTAACTCTTTAGTACGACACTCTCCAATTAACTGGTACACTCTTTTTAACCCAAGATTTACAACCAGGCTCTGCTTTACCTCTGGGAATCCAAATTTGGCATTGGAATTAGCAGCTCTAAAATCTGTAGCAAGTGCCATTAAAAATCCGCCACCAATACACGATCCGTTAATGAGGGAAATTGTTGGTATAGGAAGGTTATAGAGCCGGTCCAATGCAATATTACAAATTGAAAAAATTTGATGGATGGTAAGGAGATCACGATTTTTAGAAGTCAATAAAAAACTAAGATCGAAACCCTGTGAAAAATCATTTCCATCTGCTTTTAATATTAAGCCTCGAACTTCTTCAAAATTCAAGCTCATCAAGATCTTGTTAAGTTCTGCAAAAGTATCAGGTGTAAGCCTATTCCCCTTTTTTCCTGTGTTCAAAGTGAGTGTAGCCAACATTTCGTCAATATCTAATTTCCAGTGCTTCATAATATCAATATTATATCTTTATGATCATACCATTCTTGGTATTTACTTTTATAGGATTCATGAATTACATTTCGCTTAATTTTCATAGTAGGGGTCAATATTCCATTATCTAAGGACCATTCTTCTTCTATACAAATGATTTTATGAATCACCTGATAGCCTTGAAGTCTCTCGTTTATATGGTTAAGCGTTTGTAGTAAACTACTCTTGATATCTTCATTCTTAATATTATTACTAAGTTCGGAAAGTTTTATCAATACCATGGGCTGTGGCAATCCAAGACCAACAAGACAAAGCATTTCGATCAAAGAATTGCTGGCAAAAAGATCTTCGATAGGAATCGGAACAATAAATTTACCCTTGTTTGTTTTAAAGGTGTCCTTTACCCTGCCTTTTACAATGAGATAATCGTCTTTATCAAGTTCTCCGGTATCGCCTGTTTTATAGAATCCATCTTCAGTAAAACATTCTTTTGTCAATATTGGGTCCTTATAATACCCAGTAAACATCCAATTATTTTTGACCAATATCTCATCCGTTACCGGATCAATTTTTATTTGTCCTTCTTCCAATCGCCTGCCCGTTTTTCCGGGTCGCATATCAATAATTGGGTCAAAGGCAACTATTCCCATAGTTTCGGTCAACCCGTAAGCTTCCTGTATTTTAATATCAAATTTTTTAAACCAGCTAATTGTGTCTTCAGGCAATGCAGAAGCACCTGAAACCACTAATTTTGTGTTGGAAAGTCCTAACGATTTCCTAATTTTTTTCTTGACCAATGTTGAAATTATAGGAATTTTCAAAAACCTTTCTAATTTCTTTTCAGGAATTTTCGCTAGAATCCCTTGTCTGAACTTGGTCCATATTCTTGGTACTGCAAGAAATACACTTGGTTGTACGTCTGTGAGATTTTTAGAAAAAGACTCCAGAGATTCAACGAATGATATTTGTCCCTCATTATAAAATCCGCCCGCTATAATTAAAACTTGTTCTGCTATATGATTAAGTGGTAAATAAGATAAAAATCTATTTTTTCCGGGATCCATTAAATTAAAGTTATTGTGCCTTTTGCTTTGTGCCATCATAAGATTGGCCGGAGAAGAAAAGGGCATGATCGCTCCTTTTGGAACACCCGTAGTTCCAGAGGTATAAAAAATAGCCCAAATATCTTCAGAGCTCGGCCGGTAGTTTTCCCGATCGGGTTCCACTCCTTTTATAAAATCATCCCAATCAATTCCAGATTTCACTACTGCATTACCTTCATAATGTGGAAATTTCACCATTGTTAGATCTTTAGGAAATGCTTTTTTTGCCTGTTCCCAATTCTCCAGTTTGCCTACGAATAAAAATTTGATTTCAGATAGTTCAATAACTTCCTTTAATGCATCACCTACCAAATTGGAATAATAGGGTACCATCACAAATCCCCCCAGCATAATTGCAATCTCAGTTAGGATCCAATGGTAACAATTCTTAGAATAAATTCCAATTTTATCTCCTTTTTGAAGTCCAGAATTTTTCATGGCGGTTACTAAACAAAGAGCCTCGTTAACCACCTCCTCATAGGTGTATTCTTTCCAGTTATCGCCGAAAGGTTGCCTTAAAAAAACTTCTTCAGGCAGTCTTGACTTCAATTCATAAATTTTATCAACTAATGTTGGATAGTTCTGCATATAGCAATCTATTATGGTTTTATTTAAAAATAATCAGAGGTACAGAATAAATCATGGTGAATTCCAAATATAGCACATATCTTTAAAAAAGTGCTTGTTGAATTAATTTATTCATTTATGAAACAATACTTTAGCAGGTATTACTTCCTTTTTAAACCCAGGTCCTTTCCAACTCACTGTATTAGAAAACCCACCTCCCATTTGAAAATACTTCTCTCCAATTTTGTATGTTCCGGCATTTAAAGAAACAGTTCGAGAGGATGGGGTTGCAGTGCGTGGACCGTCAGCATCAATAAACCTTTTTCCATCCATGTACAGTACTCCTCCATCATTAGTGGAAAGAAAGAAAGTATATACTCCATCTTTAGGAATTTTTATGAAGCCCGAATAAATAAATCCAAAAAGACCATCATTTTCTCGTTCGTCTATGTTGAAATTAGAGGTTATACCGGTTTTTTTTGGTTTAAATGTGTCTAATTCATTAACATAAAGTACATTCTCTTCGTAATATTTATATTCCAATCCAGGTTTAAATTCACCTCCATCATAATTCTTGAACTCTGTAATATCAATTTTATCTAATTTTTCAATTTTAGCTTTAACTACAGTACTTTCCAGTAAACCATCCTTTTTAGCATAGAACTTAATTTCTGTGGTTTCATTTAATTGAAATGGCTTTATGTAATGGATCCCATTTTTCGTAGGATCACTTCCGTCAGTCGTATAATAGATATTGGCACCTTCAGTTCCACTGCCAAGTGTAACAGTAGCTTTATCAAAAAAGTAATTCTCTTTGATCTTATAGGAAGGCATTATAACAGCCGGAACGAAATCTTTTGTACTAGGCCTATCAGATTTTGATGTTCCCCAATCATAATTCGGACTTTCTCCCATTTCAAATACAAATTCTCCACCGTCAAGAATTTCCTGGTGAGTAAACCATGACTTCGTATAGGGTTTACTATTGAGCTTTGCGGATTGAATATAGATATTTTTATCAGACACATTATTAGCACGAACTATAAACTTCTTTCCGTTTTCAAGATTGATAGTTACCTTATCGAAGATTGGGCTACCAATTGCATAAGAAGGTTCCCCTGGAAGAACAGGATAAAATCCAAGTGCGCTCATAATATACCATGCAGATATTTGTCCACAATCTTCGTTTCCACTTAATCCTTCCGGGGTATCATCATAAAGTGTGGAAAGAATTTCACTGATATATTTTTGAGTTTTAGGAGCAGCGCCTGCATAGTTGTAGAGATATGCAATTTGGTGACTTGGTTCATTCCCATGTGCGTATTGCCCGATCAATCCACCAGCGTCTACAACATTTTTGTCAAACTCGCTTTGATGGGTAAATAGGACGTCGAGCCAATCGATGAATTCTTCATCACCACCTGTTAAATTAATTAAACCATTCATATCGTGGGGAACGAAAGCACTGTATTGAAATGCATTTCCTTCAACATAATGCCCACTTGGTTCTGCCGGATCGAAGGGTTTTACCCAAGTGTAATCCTGATTTTTCGGACGCATAAATCCGGTTTCCGAATCGTACATGTTTTTATAAAACTGTGCACGCTGTTGATACAAAAGATAATCATCCTGTTTACCCAAAATTCTGGCCATTTCGGCCAAACACCAATCATTATATGCGTACTCCATAACAATTGCAACAGACCCACCAGTATTTTCAATATCAGCGGGTATAAAACCAAGATTGTTATAGTATTCTATATTCTCCATCGATTTTTTCATGCCCTCATAGGCTAATTCAATATCATAATCTTGTATTCCCTTATTGTAAGCATCTAAAATTAAAGGAAGTGCATGGTTACCGATCATATTACCAGAAAGGTGTCCTTGAATTTCCCAACGAGGCAACTTTCCACTAATTCGGTACATTTCCACAGCTGTTTTAATCCAATCATTCATTTTGGAAGGTGAAATAATGGTATAGAGCGGTAAATGAGTTCTAAAAACATCCCACAAAGAATAGACCGTGTAATTTGTGAAATCATTTGTTTGATGAACTTTTTTATCTACGCCACGAAATTTACCATCAACATCCATAAATAAATTTGGTGCTAGGGCAGAATGATACATCGAGGTATAGAAAATACGACGTTGCTTTTCTGTTCCACCTTCAATTTCAATTGTAGAAAGATTCCTATTCCATGATTCTTTGGCTTTATTTCTTATTTCAGAAAAACTCCATCCCGAATTTTCTGCTTCAAGATTTTTTTTCGCTCCCTCAACACTAACCGCAGATATTCCAACCTTCACCAAAATTTGTTCATTCTTTTTTGTTTTAAAACGAACAAAGGCTTTGATATTTTTACCCTCAGCTTTTTTAATTTTATCCACTAAAGTATCATTGATAGCAATCCCTACGTTTTTAAATGGCTTTGAAAATTTGGCATAAAAGAAAATACGTTGATCCGCAGCCCAACCTGTTGATCGTGTGAGCCCGCTTATTACCGTATCATTTACAATCTGAATATTTGATTCAATTATTTTGTCACGATGTTTCAGGTCAATGATAATATTTGAATTATCAGATTCGGGAAAGGTGTATCTATGAAAACCACTTCGTTTTGTAGCTGTCAACTCAACGGTTACGTTATAGTCATCAAGAAATACCTTATAATAACCCGGGGATGCCTTTTCATTTGCATGCTCAAACCGAGAGCGATAACCTGTATTGCTGTTGTTCTCGTCCCCATAAACTAATTGGACATCCCCGACCGTGGGCATAAACAGAACATCACAAAACTCGGGCGAACCGGTACCACTTAGATGAGTATGACTAAATCCCATTATTGTCTTATCAGAATAATGGTAACCAGAAGATCCATCCCAATTTGGTCCTCTGGTATCAGGACTCAATTGAACCATACCGAAAGGTGTGGTTGCACCAGGATAGGTGTGTCCGTGTTCACCGGTTCCAATAAAAGGATCTACGTACTTTGTATAATCCTCAAATGATTCCTTTACAATATCACTGTTCCTCTTATTGCAACCAATAAGAATACTTAATAAGAAAATATGAATTAAAACTAAGACTCTCATATTTAATATTTTTTATTAATCAATACCCAAGCAGCAATTTCTTGTTTTTTAGTTGCTGCTCTCAGAAAAGAAACCTTCAAACCATTTCTTATTATTCACTAAATCGGCTCAACTCTTTCATCATAAAATTAGGGTATAGCACATCGTGAACTTTTTCTACCACTATATCTTTTTGCAAATTAAACGATGCTTTAAGTTTTATATCTTTAGATGACGCACCTATACGCACTTCGTAATCCCCTTTGTCTGCAACCCAAGAACTGATCCCACTCCAGAAAGAAGCAAGAGAACGCTCATCCAATTCGAAAGAAAGCTCCTGACTCTCTCCAGGCTGAAGCATTTTTGATTTGGCAAAACCCTTTAACTCCTGAGCCGGTTTCTCGATTACCGTAGAAGGAGCTGACAGATACAATTGAACAACCTCTTTACCGGCTACTGTTCCCGTGTTCTTAACTGTCATGGTCACTTTCATTTTCGATGAGAAATTGTCACTGCTCAACTTCAGATCCGCATATGCAAAGGTGGTATACGAAAGTCCATATCCAAACTCATAGGCCGTTGGTACATTAAAAGAATCGTAATAACGATATCCAACATAAATTCCATCTGTGTAAAATGAATTAACAGGTTCATCAACCGGAAGTCCCGGAAACGTACTTGCAGAAGGTACATCCTCATATTTCATTGGGAAAGAATCGGGTAACTTCCCGGAAGGATTAACTTCACCGGTTAAAATATCAGCAACAGCATATCCACCCTCTTGTCCCGGTTGCCATGCCATAAGAATTGCATCCGGATAATCTCTCCAACTTGCAGTTTCCCATACACCTCCGACATTAAGAACAACTACTACTTTTTTCCCGGCAGCGTGAAATATCTCACAAACATTTTTCACAAGATCTAATTCTATTTGTGTAATAGGAATATATCCGTTTTCGTAGTTTTCACCTCCACTTCTACCGAGGGTTATAAGTGCTATATCAGAATCTGATTCATATTTTTTGATATCTGCTCTTGGAACGGCTTGTTCTTCACTAAAAGCAACCAATCTATTCTTAAAATGCGGTGGAGCTTGATCGCCGGTTATACCATTATCCTTTCTCATTTTTGGATTATCAAAATAAGGCGGTACAAGATTATCTTTCTTTGTTTTTTCGATGAAAGCAAGATATGATTCCTCCATATCATCCAGAATATCGAATCCCGCATCTTTAAGTCCATCATTCACGGTAATAGCATATTTGTTACTTCGTACACTTCCGCTCCCGGTTCCTGTCCTTATTAGATAGTAAGATATTTTACCAAAAACAGCAACTGTTTGGTCTGTCTTAAGTGGTAGCGTGTTATCTCTATTTTTAATCAGCACCATACCCTCTCCGGCAGCATCCCTTGAAATTTTTGCATGAGCTTCTAAATCCGGCTTTAATGATGGAATGTATCCGTTCATACTTGGTGAACCTAGCTTAAGCTTCATGTTGTAAGTTAAATTTTCATCGAGTGTGCTTTCGTCAAGAACTTTTTTCTTTACCGCTGCTAATATTTCATCATACTCATATTTAGCACCACCCATAACCATATTAATTCCAGCTCTTACCTGGGCAACAGCATCTCCATAATGCATATCAAAATCTGTCATATAAAGTCCGTCA
>DAOUPU010000051.1 GCA_030625995.1 Flavobacteriaceae bacterium | reverse complement strand
TGAAGTTCCAAAAGAGAAACGAGATAAACTGATTTTTTCTTGCCAATTTCCTTTTTTATCAGGGGTTATTTTGATTTTATTCGTCAATTTATCATCAATAACTAAGTAAAATGGGTTGTTTAGGTCTTGAACTTTCCCGGTTAAAAGGAAATCTTCTTTGAATACTTTGTTTGAACCAACCAAAGAAATGGTAGCATTCAATTTTTGATACCCTGTATTTCTATTGCCCTTTTTTATTTCAAAAATACCAACGGCTCTTGCAGGTAGCTCCTCTGTTAAAAAACCATTATTTCCTATTGTCCAGTTTTCAGAGAAACCAATTCCTTTTAAGAAAATTAATTCATCCCCGGGGCTTACTTTTGTTTGCAAATTACTCATCAACACAGGTTGATCTGCGGTATTGAATACCACAATGAATTGCTTATCATGATAAGTTCTTTTATAAGCTAAAGCTCCGGATCCAACGTCCGAACTGTGGAGTACTTCCAGATCACCTCTGCTCAGAACCTTATCTTTTTTTCTGATTTCCGCTAACGATTTTAATAATTGATAAATTTCTGCTTCCTGATCAAAATGATCTTCATCTTCTGAACCCCATCCTTCCCTAAACATGGATGCTCTGGATTCTGTAAATAAATGCTCTGTACCCTGATAGATTACAGGAATCCCCGGAATGGTATATAATAAGAAAAGGGCTTGTTTTATTGCCGCCGGTGAACTACTATTGATAAATCGACTCCAATCGTGGTTATCTAAAAAATTTGTCATTTGATATGGATCTCTATAAATAGTATCGTTCACGAAAGTGTTTAAACGATAAGCCATATATTTGGTAGGCAATCCTTGACTAAATACACGATTTATGGAATAATATAATGGATAATTCAACATGCTGTTCAATGCGGGTTTTTTCTTTGTACCCATATAACTTGCCACTTCAATATCTCCATCATTTTTTAATGGGTCTGATTTGATAAAGGTCTCGCCAAAGGTTAAGAAGTTGTCTCGACCGGTATTTTTTGCCACCTGATTAATCCCTGGGAATTCAATGTTCAATGAGTTCATAAAGTCGAACCAAAAATCCAATTCTACATAGATAATGGTATCAATTCTAAATCCATCAACACCAACAACATTTATCCAGTAGCCATATGAATCCCGTAGTACGTCCCGAACTACAATATTTTTTGTATTGATATCATCCAAACCAGCCATTTGATACGTTAATTTTTGCACCGGATCTTCGTAATTCATAATATCCGGTGTCCAATTATAGATATTGGCATTTCTTTGATGCCTATCATTCGGATCGTTCATGTTAAAAGGGTATTGTGTAGGCTTTTCAACCGGTGTACTGTTTAGATTGGTTTCGTAGAATAAATTTACACTGTCCTTGTCATATCCTCCGTTATAGTTAAAAAAATTACCGGTGTGATTGAGTACAATATCCTGGATAAGATACATACCACGTTTATGAATTTCATGTGAGAGAAGTTGATAAAGTTCTAAAGTCCCGAAATGCTTATCGACTTCCTTAAAGTTTTCCGCCCAATAACCGTGATAACCACTGAACTGTATTGCCGGATCCCACCATTGATTGGCAACCGGTGGCGTGATCCAAATGGCTGTAGCGCCCATATTTTGAATATAATCCAAGTGATCAATTACGCCCTGAATATCACCTCCGCTAAATTTTCTGGAGTCCTTTTGATCATATTCCCCACCTCCCTGATCGTTATTGGCTGTGTCACCGTCAGCAAATCTGTCGAGCATAAGGAAGTATATGACCTGATCTTCCCATTGGGGAGATGGTACATGAAGTTTTAATTTTTCATTCGTATTTGTCTGACCTTGAACAAAAGAAAAACTGATGGCTAATAATAGTATTATTAATGTTTTTTTCATGACTTTGGCTTAGTGATATTCTCTTTTAATATCAATGCTATAGGAAAATTTATCTGCACGATAATATCCAATACAATATTCAATGGGCCTTTTTCCGGGATCATATACTTTTCGAATTCTTTCGAGTATGGGCTCTTTTTCAGAAATTTGTAGTTTTGTAGAAATATTTTTTTCGGGAGAAACAGCTTTTATTTCTTCGCGCGATAAGTCAACAATAATGGAGTGATCTTTTTCAATTATTTCATATAAAGGTCGGGTAAAATCATCTTTTTCCGTTAAACCGATACGAGGGTGAAGCCATGAAACGAAATACACAAAGGGGCCATCCTTGTCTCCGCGTAATCGGGACAATTTTAAAACCTGGGTTCCTTCTTTTATTTCAAGCACATTGGCAACTTCAGCTATAGCAACGACTTTTTCAACGTGGATCTCATAATTAATAAATGCAATTCCCTTGCGATTCATTTCCTGAGTAAAACTCATCCAGCTTTGTAATTGTGTACTGATATTTTGGGTAGCAACTTTTGTCCCAACACCTTTTTTTCTTTCCAGTAAGCCTTCGATGACTAATTTGCTGATCGCCTGGCGTACGGTATTACGAGAAATTCCAAGATTATTTGCAATGTCAACTTCTTTAGGTAGTAATTCGCCCTTTTGATATTTTGGTTTTTCAATAAGTTCTCTTACTAAACTTTCTACTTGTAGATGTAAAGGTGTACCGTTGTTATGGTCTATTCTCAGCTGCATATATAAGATTGTTTAAAGCATATGTCCATATGTATGGACATACTAATAAAACAAATGTAGGAGATTTAATTTACATTACAAAAAGATATGTGAAAAGTTAGGCAGTTAATGGATTATAATTTTATTAAATGGTTACCAATTAACAAGTATAAATCAAAGATAAACAGCATATTATCCTAATATATTTCAAAAAAAAACTCTAACTTATTAGAGTTAGAGTTTTGTAAAAGGTAAAGAAATACTAGATAGATCTTTTTTATGCCAAAAGTGTAGCTATTCTATTGATAGCTTCTTTGATATTATCTTGTGATGCCGCATATGAAATTCGGATACAGTCAGGTGCTCCAAAAGCATCTCCCGTAACGGTAGCAACATTTGCCTCCTCTAAAAGTAACATTGCAAAATCAGAGGCTCCATTTATTGTTTTTCCTTTAATTGTTTTACCAAAGTAATAGGATACATCCGGGAATACGTAGAATGCTCCTTGAGGCACATTTGTTTTAAAGCCTTTTATTTTACCTAATAAATTTAATATCAGATCTCTTCGAGCATGAAATTCATCTACCATATATTGTATTTCAGATACAGGAGCGTCTAAGGCCGTAATAGTAGCTCTTTGTGCAATACAGTTGGCTCCGGAGGTGATTTGCCCTTGCATTTTAGTACAGGCTTTTGCTATCCATTCGGGAGCGCCAATATAACCGATTCTCCATCCTGTCATCGCAAATGCTTTTGCAACTCCATTCACTGTAATGGTTCTGTCGTACATATTTTCAATTTCGGCAAAGCTAAAATTAGGAGTGCCGTAGTTGATATGCTCATAAATTTCGTCTGAAAGAATAAATATATTGGGATATTTTTCTAACACTTTCGCCAAAGCTCTAAATTCTTCCTCGGTAAAAACAGTACCACTTGGGTTGTTTGGAGAGTTAAAGAATATCATTTTTGTCTTAGGCGTTATCGCCGCTTCCAATTGTTCCGGTGTGATCTTAAAATCAGTTTCAATACTAGAAGGAATTTCTACAATTGTTGCTTCACTTAATATTGCAATTGCAGAGTAACTCACCCAATACGGCGCAGGCAATAAAACTTCATCACCCGGATTCAATAGAACCTGAGCAACATTTGCTATGGATTGTTTTGCTCCTGTGGATACAACAATTTGATTTGGATTATAGGTCAGGTTGTTATCACGTTTGAATTTTTGACAAATTGCTTCTCTCAATTCTCCGTATCCATTTACGGGCGAATAGGAATTGTAATTTTCATTAATTGCCTTTATTGCAGCTGTTTTGATGAATTCGGGCGTGTTAAAATCAGGTTCGCCTAAACTTAAGCCAATGATGTTTTTCCCCTCTTCTCTAAGTTCTCTTGCTTTTGCTGCCATTGCCAAAGTTTGTGAAGCTGGCAAGCTGTTAATTCTGTCTGATAATGGATTGGACATTGTAATAATAAATTGGATTTTGTAAATTGTTATGCTATCTCTCTATGGTGACCTAAATAATTAAGTTGTTTAACATGTTCTATAAAAGCGCCAAACATAGTTTTATATTCATTGTAAGGGAGATTGAACTCCTTGGTTGTTTTCCGAACAATTTCGGACAATTTTTTATAGTGAACATGAGAGATATGAGGAAAAATATGATGTTCCACCTGATGGTTCAATCCTCCCGTAAAGAAGTTTACAAATTTGCTGTTAATTCCAAAATTTGACGTTGTATATAGTTGATGAATAACAAAAGTATGATCCATTACACCTTCACTATCAGGTTGAGGCATATCGGTTTTTGGAACAACGTGAGCCAATTGGAAAACAATACTCAAGATTAGTCCTGCTGTATAGTGCATTACAAAAAAACCTATTAAAACCTGCCACCAGGTAACGTTCATTACCATAATTGGTAAAGCGATCCATGTAAAGTAATACAATATTTTTGTAAAAACTAAAATAGACCATTGCTTACCCGGGTTTGGAAATTTACCATAAGACAATTTTCTTTTTAAATAGTTATGAGTTTGTTTGATATCAGTTGTTATCGCCCAATTTATGGTTAGAAGTCCATATAAAAAAAGCGAATAAAATTTCTGAAATTTATGAATCTTTAGCCACTTCGTGTGTTTAGAAAAACGAATGATCCTTCCGGCATCTATATCTTCATCCAGGCCTTGAATATTTGTATAAGTATGATGCAAAACATTGTGTTGCACTTTCCAGTTATATACATTTCCGGCAAGAATATAAATGCTGCTTCCCATTAAACTATTGACCCACTTTTTGCTCGAGAAAGAATCATGATTGGCATCGTGCATAACATTCATACCAACTCCTGCCATGCCTATTCCTATAACAACTGTTAATAAAAGTTGTGCCCAATGAGGCATATCAACTGTTAACAATATAATATAGGGAACGATGAACATGGTAATAAAGATAACCGACTTGATATATAATCTCCAATTACCTGTTTTTTTTATATTGTTGTCCTTGAAATAATCGTTAACTCTTTTGTTTAATGTTCTAAAGAATTTGGTTTTGTCTCTTGTTAAAAATTTTACCCCTTGCATAAATTTTTATTTTAGATTAATATTAACCCAATATTTCCAGATGCAAAAATACTCGTTTTTTAGAAGCAAATTGCAAAATAATGTTAAATTATAATAATCGTATTTTTGCCTAAAAATAAACGATAAAATGGAAGATTTGTTGCGATATTTTGACAACTTATCCAATATTCAAATAGTGCAGTTATCGAAACTGAAAGACTTGTATAAGGACTGGAATTCAAAGATTAATGTTGTATCGAGAAAAGATATTGATGAATTAACTATTAGACATGTACTTCACTCCTTAGGAATAGCTAAAGTACAGGAGTTTAAGCCAAAATCCAATATTTTGGATATTGGAACGGGTGGAGGATTTCCAGGAATCCCATTGGCCATAATGTTTCCGGAAAGCAATTTTTATCTGGTAGATTCCATTGGTAAAAAAATTAAAGTAGTACAAGAAATAGTCGATGAATTAGGATTGAAAAATATCAAGGCTGAACACATTCGTGCAGAGGACGTTAATGGTCGTTTTGATTTTATCGTGAGCAGAGCGGTAACTAAAATGGATGATTTTGTAAAATGGACGCACAAGAAAATAGCTAAAAAGCAAAATCATGAATTGAAAAATGGGATATTGTATTTAAAAGGTGGCGATCTAAAAGAAGAATTACAAAACTTCCCCAAAGCAACCATTTATAATTTAAGCAACTATTTTGACGAAGATTTTTTTCAAACCAAAAAAGTAGTGCATTTGCCTTTGAAGTATAAACCGTGAATATAACAAATATCATGTTTTATTTTTTGTAAATAAGATAATTTTGTCCTCTAAATTTAAACACATGAATGATCAAAAAGAATGCCTGGTTTGCAAAAAAGATGCTCAGGAAATACCGGTTACCAAATTTTATTATCAAGAATCACATTTTTATATCTGTCCGCAGCATATACCGATATTAATTCATGATCCTCAAAAGCTAATTGGATTATTACCAGGAGCTGATAAATTGCAGGGAGGTTGATTTAGGAATATGGATGATGAAATATTCCTGGCCTGTTGGTTTAAATAAATTTCTATTATTTGCTTATTTTTAACCACTTAAGCCCATCTTCCATCTTAAAGAATATTTTGAATATTCCTTGTCCCCAATTAGAGCCAATCGTTTCATAAAATTGTTTTTCAGGTTTATTTGCCATTTTGGAGAAAACTACTGCACAACGGTGATCATGTGTTAAGTCAGTCACCTGTATCAAATTTTTGTGAAACTCATATATTTCATTAAAACTTCCAGATTCTATAGCATTTTGCATGTTAAAAAGAAGATTATGACAATTTTGTTTCTCACCTAAAGACACTGCCTTATTTATACAATCAATTATATCTGAAATACTAGAAGATCTATATTTAGTAGCAATTACGATATGGTTGAGCTTGTCAAATTCTATTTTCACGATCTAATGCATAAAGTGACAAATATATGTAAAAGTAAAAAACTCACCATTTAATGATGAGTTTTTTAATCTTTACTAATTTAGAAAATCAAGGTAACCTTACCGAAAATAGTAGGGACATAATTATTCAAATAAATTATTTTTCCAAAAACGGATATCTATAATCTGTTGGAGTTACAAAAGTTTCTTTTATGGTTCGGTTGGAAACCCAACGTAATAAATTCCAAACAGAACCTGCTTTGTCATTAGTACCAGATCCTCTTGCTCCTCCAAAAGGTTGTTGTCCTACTACGGCGCCTGTAGGTTTGTCATTGATATAAAAATTACCCGCCGAATTTTCTAAGGCATCTGTAGCATAATCAATTACATAGCGATCCCCACTGAATATTGCACCAGTTAAGGCATAAGGAGAGGTGTTGTCGAGCAATTCTAAGACTGATTTCCAATCGTTATCTTCATAAACAAAGATCGTTAGAACAGGCCCAAATAATTCGGTACACATGGTTTCATATTTTGGATTACTAGTTAAAATGACCGTTGGTTCAATAAAGTAACCTTTGGAATTATCACATTTTCCACCAAAAATAACTTCAGCATCTTTGTCATTTTTTGCACTTTCAATATAACCAGACAACTTATTAAATGCTCTATTGTCAATTACTGCATTGATAAAGTTCGATGTATCTTCAGGAGTTCCCATCTTCATTGATTCAAGATCAGCACCCATAAAATTCTTGACATCTTCCCATTTGCTTTTTGGGATATAAGCGCGAGAAGCAGCCGAACATTTTTGGCCCTGATATTCAAAAGCACCTCTGGATAAAGCTGTTGCAACTTGTTTTGCATCAGCAGTATGGTGCATCCAAACAAAATCCTTACCACCGGTTTCTCCTACAATTCTTGGATAACTTCGGTATTTACCCGAATTAACATTTCTCCCAATTTGCTCCCAAAAACTATTAAAAACAGGTGTAGACCCGGTAAAATGTACTCCCGCAAAATGAGGGTTGTCTAAAACTATTTCAGTTATCATAGCTGAATTTCCGGTTACCATATTGATCACTCCATCGGGTAATCCGGCAGCTTTAAATATTTCCATAATGATTTGTGCCGAATACACTTGTGATCTCGCAGGTTTCCAGATCACCACATTTCCCATTAAAGCAGGAGCTGCGGATAAATTTCCTGCAATCGACGTAAAGTTAAATGGTGTTATGGAATAAATAAATCCTTCTAAGGCTCTGTATTCCATTCGATTCCAAATTCCTTCAGAAGAAATTGGTTGATCTTGATAAATTTGAGTCATAAATTCAACATTGAACCTGAAAAAATCACACAATTCCGCAACAGCATCAATTTCTGACTGCATCACATTTTTTGATTGTGCAATCATGGTTGCTGCATTCATTTTATCTCGAAAGGGACCGGCAAGAAGATCGGCGGCTTTTAAAAATATTGCTGCCCGAGATTGCCAGGGAGTACTGGCCCATTTATTTCTTGCTTCTAAAGCACTATTGATTGCTTTTTCAATATGCTCTTTTTGTGCAGTATGATAAACACCAACAGTATGTTTGTGATCATGTGGAGGATGCATGGAAATAGTTTCCCCGGTTCTGATTTCTTCACTACCAATGTAGAGAGGAACATCAATTTGCTGATTATACATTTTTTTGTACATCGCCAACAAGTTTGTTCGCTGTTTACTATTTGCCTCGTATTGAATTACCGGTTCATTAACTGCTTTTGGTACTTTATAAAATCCTGTAGCCATTTGTTTTTTTATTTGAGTGTTTGCATTATTTTTGATGTTGCAAAATTACAAATTTTAATATAATTTCAAGTTAGATTGTAAGGATATTAGATTAATCATTTCAATAAGTCCAGAAGATAAAATTTAAAAATATTATGTGCACAGTTACCTACTTGCCTTTAGAAAATGAAAAATTTATTTTAACATCTAACAGGGATGTTGGCTATACAAGACAAAAGGCATTAGTACCCCAAAAATATATAGAAGATGGGGTTGAACTTTTTTATCCTAAGGATGGCAAGGCGGGTGGAACATGGATTGGGACAAGTTCCAAAAATAGAACATTGTGCCTCTTAAATGGGGGGTTTGTTAATCATAAATCTGGTGGATCATATAGATCAAGCCGGGGTAAGATCGTAATAGACCTCTTAAAGTGTGATAATATTGAAAAAGAAATTGAAACCATAGATCTATTGAATATTGAGCCATTTACGTTGGTGATAGTCGATTGGCAACTGGATTTAAAATTGATGGAATTTGTTTGGGATGGCTCTGCCGGACACCTTAAAAATCTAGCTCAAGAAATGTATATTTGGTCATCGTCTACCTTGTTCACTGAGAAGATGAAAAAATTGAGAAAAAATTGGTTCTCCGCTTGGAGAAAAAATTTTAAGATCGATCAAGAATCGATCTTAAAATTTCATCATAATGCAGGCATAGGAGATCCAAATGTTGATGTCATATTAAAACGAGAAAGAGTTGGTACAGTCAGTATTACTTCGATAATTAAGGAATCAAAAGGAATTCAAATGCATTATGAGGTTATCTAGCTCAAATTACAAAGGCAATGAAAGATATAACGACTCCTCCAATGGAGGCCAAAATCACAAAGAATGTGTTCAGTATAAGGTATTTAATAATGGTTTTTAATCTTCCCTGCTGATAAAAATTTCTTAAAGCCTTGTATAGATAAAATAGAAATATAAAGAAAAAGGATGTCATTATCCACTCGCTACCCACCATTCGATTCACAATCATAAAGAACATCAGTAGGATAAAAAAGACCGTCTGAACGTGAAAAACAAATACCAGGTGCTCTGTGTAATTATATTTGTTTCTTATATAAAGCAATGCCAATACAAATGTAAAAATGGGCAGAAGAAAAAACAAAGCCACTGAAATTTTTGAAACGATGTTATCCCAATATGACTTTCTGAATTCAGGATCATTTTTCATTTTATTAATATTCTGTGCTTTACTATAATAAAATACATTCCAGTAAGTTTGTTCATAGCCTAAATCTTTTACCGCTTCTACCGCGTTTGCATCTTTATTTTTATTGTCATACTCCATAAAATCATTTATTTTTTTGAAGAATTTATTGTCGGTTATTCCTTTCAGAAAATTATCTTCTAAGGAAATGCGATGAGAATTTGGGATGATATAATTAATATTTTCTTCTTTAAATTTATTTTCAATATGATCTAAAGTATAGTTGTTTAGTGCATTAATTTTTCCGACGTCATCCCACTCCTTTACAACGACATCTTTCGTTCCTTTAAACAATAATGATGATTGATCTGTAAATTTCTGGAACATTTTACCAAACAGGGAATCCTTCTCGACATTTGTCAAGTCGTCACTTTTAAATTGTTCAAGATAAATTGAGTTGGCAAAAACGGAATCGATAAAAATTCCTAATGGTTGTGTAATCGATTTTATATCGGGATCATTATCATCTATAGATTGTTGAATGGCTGTTTTAACACTATCAATTTGAGCATCGAGATCGGGAATATCCTCATCGTTCAAATCAGCAGCCAAACCATTTATTTGAGATACAGTTGTTGATTTTATAGTGTCAAATGCCATGATGGCATTTTCTTTATTAATTTGGGAAAGAACATCTGAATTGATATTATTTGTAGGGTTGAACTCATCAATAGTGCTAAAGACACCTTGTATTAAAAAAAACAGTATGGTAATATGAAGATATAATTGAAATGGATTTACATAACTTTTTCTCCTCCCTTCCACATAGTTTTTTGTAACCAATCCCGGTTTAAACAAGAGAGGTATAATTGTTCTGATAAAACGACTGTCAAAATTGAAAAACCCGGACAGATATTCCGAAAAATATTGTTTAACACTAATTGGGTTCTTGTCATTTACCTGACCACAGTTTGGGCAGAAATTGTCTTCCTCACTAATTATTTGGTTACAGTTTAAACAAACGGTACCTCTAAAATTACTGTTGAATCTTGTAACGGACTTCATCTAAGAAAATATTATTCCTTAAAAATATGAAATTAGTTAATTAAAAGGAGATTATACAATAAGAAGTTTAATTCAAAGTTGCCGGAATCATTAAATGAAAAGTAGGAATCAGCACTTTAAATTGTTTTGAAGAAGAAAAATTAATCATATTGTAATGACCATTCATGGCCCCTATGGCAGAGGAAAGTAAACAATGTGAGTTATAGGTATAACTTTGTTTAGGAGCGATAATAGGTTTTTCACCAACAACACCTTCTCCGTCCACCGTTTCTAAATCGCTTAAGGAATCGAAGATATTCCAATGCCGACTTATTAATTGTACCGTATCACTACTTTGGTTTTCAATAGTGATACTATAAGAAAAGGCATAGTATAACCTCAAATTTTGATATCGTTTTCCTTCAAAATTTGTATCAACTATAATCTTTATTCCTTTTGTAATTTGCTCAATCATTTGTTAAACACTGTAAATAATGGTTTTACAAAGGTATGAATTATTAGTGAAACTCTATTTTGAAAAGCCCAAAAGGTGAATTCAAAATAGCTAGTTGAACCTGCCTGCCGGCAAAGGCAGGCTAATCCCGATTTTTCTGCGGGATCTTGGATTAATACCTCAACCCTTGTATCGATTCCTACTATTGCGTTCAGAGTTTGCCCTGAGGTTTAATACCTGCTATTTTAAAAAAATAAACGACTTACCTTTTTTGGTTTCTTCCGCGATTTCAGCGATGGTTTTACTTGAAAGTTCTTGTCTCAAATGGGTTTTACAAGGTGATACGATATTGTGAATTGCACAAGGATTTTCATCACTGCATTTGGGTAAACCTAAAAAGCAATTTTCAAATATACTTAGTCCATCTATACATTTAACAACGTCAAAAAGAGTCTTAGAGAGTTCCTTTTCTGTAAGGTAAAACCCTCCATGTGGCCCTTTTGATGATCTGATAATTTTTTCTTTGCTAAGCTTTTGGAAAATTTTTGCCAAAAAAGGAGCCGGGATGCTTATTTTCTCTGCAATGATCTTAGAGCCAATTTTCTCAGTTTTACTGCTGTTATATGCGAGATATAAGATGGCCCGAATAGCATATTTGCAAGAGTTTGATAGCATCTTTATTTTTCTACAAATATAAAAAGATAAGTTTATCCTTTTATATGATAAAAATCATATTTTTTACTTTCGTAAGAATTTACTTTTGTAACTTGTGTCACTAATAAAAAATGTATCTAATTAAAATTAACTAATATGAAAAGTAAAATTATTATAGTATTAATGGTACTTGCTTTTATTTCCTGTAAAAATGAAAAACAAGCAGAACCAATGGGTGAATCTAAACAAGAACAAGCAACAGTTAACAAAGGGGGAGGACAAGCATCTGTTGAGGATGATGGCGTTTCTGCTCCAAATGCGCTTCAGGTTGCTAAATCCATAGAGGATTTTTCAACTTTAGTAGTGGCTATTGAAACTGCAGGTGTTCAGGATGCAGTTGTAAATGCTGGTCCATTAACAATTTTCGCACCTTTAAACAGTGCCTTTGACAAGTTACCAGAAGGTACTGTAGAGACCTTATTAAAACCTGAAAGTAAGTCAACATTAGCTTTTATTTTGGTCAATCACGTAGCACCTGCCAATTATCCTATCAAGCAATTGAAAAAAGAAGCAAAAAAAGGCAGAAAATTATATATGGCATCTGGTAAATATTTGCTTGTTGAAAATAAAGAAGATGGTATCTATGTTGGAGGTACAAAAATATTAAAATCAGTAGATGTTAGTAATGGCTGGATTCATGTTATTGACGACGTCTTGGTTCCTGCTGAAGACTAAAATTAAAAAATAAATTAAAATACTAAAAGAATGAAATTTAAATTTATAACTATTTTGACATTAGGAGTATTAATGTCGAGTTGCGGAGGTGAAAAAGCTAAGAAGGAAGTGGATTCACCAGTAGTTGAAGAAGAAAAAACGGAGGCTGTAAAAGTTGATCCAATGACCGATAAAGGTGTTGGAACCATTACGAGCATTACCTTGGGCGAGATAGATCCAACAATGGTTGCTGAAGGAGAGACTATTTTTAAAGCCAAATGTACAGCTTGTCATAAAATCAGCAAAAGATTCGTAGGGCCTGGTTTAAAGGGAGTAACGGAAAGAAGAACTCCGGAATGGATTATGAATATGATTTTAGATCCTGAGCTCATGGTAAAGGAAAACGAATTAGCAAGACAATTGCTAATAGAGTACAGTGCTCCAATGGCAAATCAGAATTTAACAGAAGATGAAGCAAGGAAAATTTTAGAATATTTTAGAACTAAAAATTAAACTAAACTAAATATAATTATGAAAACAACGATTAAATCTTTAATTGCCGTTCTTACCTTATCT
>DAOUPU010000202.1 GCA_030625995.1 Flavobacteriaceae bacterium | reverse complement strand
ATCTCTCACGTTAGTTTTAAACAAAAAAAAGGATAAGTTTAAACTTATCCTTTTTTTTGTTTAAAACTAACGTGAGAGATCTTTTGAGTTATTCGTTCTATATTCTTATTCAGATCTGATAAAAACTCCCGGTGTTTTTCCGAAGTCGGATTAAAAGGTTTGTGTGCCAATGCTTTTTGAATGGAATCTATCTCATGCATAAACTGAAATGCTTTTTCATTAATCCAGGTTTTATTGAATTTTTCCCATATATAATCGACTGCCGTTTCGTTGGGATGTAACATGTCTTTTTTATAAAATCGATAATCTCGTAGATCATCCATCATTATTTCATAAGAAGGAAAATAATGTATTTGTTTCCTCGGCCCCACTATTTGATGAATTCCCGAGATCAAATTTGCCTTGCTCAAAGAATTCTCCACAAATCCATCCTTTAAATGGCGTACCGGTGAAACAGTAAATATGATCTCCACCTTTTTATTGTAATCTCTTATTAAACTGACAATTGCCGCAAGACTTTCTGATATTTCAACGGGTGCAAGAAGTTCCTTCAAAAATTTCTTTTGTGGAACCTTATGGCAATTGGCCACTATACGATCCGTCTCAATTAATCTGTATACCCATGCAGTACCAAGCGTAATGATGACATGCGTGGCCTGTTGCATGCTCTTATGGGTAAATTCTATGGTACTATTTAAATTCGATAGCAATTTCTCCTTCGAAACATCACTTAAATCGGAATGAGCATCAAAGGTATGCCATCGCTCATTGAGAAAAAACACATCTTGATCTGTATATTCCCTTTTATTGATTGAATTGGCAATTAAATGTTCTATGGCCAGTGGATGAAACAAAATACCAAATGGATTGGTATTCGATTGAAACTTAAAATATTCCAATTTATTTCCAATGTTCTTTGTGAAACAGGAACCAAAAAGTATAATTTTAGAATTATAATCTATCTGCTTAAGATTCTTTTTTAGTGGTATTTGTGTTCTGAAATTCATCTCATCATTGATAAAAAGTAATTCTTTCAGTCTAATAAAAATTAGTCCAGAAAGGTCTTTGCTTTAATCAAGGCATTTTTTATCCCTTCAGGGTTTTTACCTCCGGCAGTAGCATAAAAAGCTTGTCCTCCTCCACCTCCCTGAATAAGTGACCCTAATTCTTTGACCATAGTACCGGCATTCAGAGCTTTTTCCTCTGCCAGGTTCTTCGAAATATAAATAGTTAAGAATGCCTTTCCTCCTAGATTTGCTCCATTAATAAAAAACAAATTATCCACTTTATTTCCTATCTCAAAAGCTAAATTCTTTATTGTATTGTTATCCATATTTATTTCTGATGCCAAAAAGTTCACTCCATTGAGAGCAACCACTTCTTTGATCAGATCCTGCTTCAAAGAGGCCGCTTTATCCTTAAGAAGATGTTCAATTTCTTTTTTTAATTTTACATTTTCTTCTTGAAGCTGTTCTACGAATTTGATAGGATTTTGTGGGTTTTTCATTGCAGTTTTTAATAAGCTAAAATCCTTTTCCTGATTGATGTAATAATCTTCAAGGGCATCAAAAGATATAGCTTCAATCCTTCTAATACCGGATGCAATTGCGCTTTCTGAAGTGATCTTAAAATGCCATATATCACTCGTATTTTTAACATGTGTGCCACCACAAAGTTCTATAGATTTCCCAAATTCAATCGTTCTAACCGTATCGCCGTATTTCTCACCAAAAAGAGCCATAGCTCCCTTTTCTAAGGCAGTCTCTAGCGGAATATTTCTTTCTTCAATAAGAGGTAGTTTGCCGCGAATTCTTGCATTTACAAAATCCTGAATCTCTTGTAATTCTTTAGATGTCACTTTGGCGAAATGAGAAAAATCGAAACGTAAATGTTTAGAATGTACTGCAGAACCTTTTTGCTCAACATGAGAGCCCAGTACTTTTCTTAATGCCTGGTGCAAAAGATGTGTTGCCGTATGATTACAGGCCGTTCTAAATCGTTGTTTTTCATCTACTTTAACCAAAAAGATCTCTTTTAGATTTTTAGGCAGATCCTTTGTGAAATGAATTATTAAATTGTTCTCTTTCCTGGTATCAAGAATGTATATGGTATCACCATTGGATGTTTCTAAATAACCTTTATCGCCTACTTGTCCTCCTCCTTCCGGATAAAACGGTGTAAGATTGAATACCAATTGGTACATGGTACCATCCTTTTTTGAATTTACCATGCGATATTGAGTAATTCTGACTTGAGCCTCTAAGGAATCATATCCAATAAACTCTTGTTCTTCATCCTCATAAAGAAATTGCCAGTCATGAGTGTCAATCGCCGTTGCTTTTCGCCCCCGCTCTTTTTGTTTTTGAAGTTCTACAGAAAATTCCGCCGCGTTATACGTTAAATTATTTTCTCTAAGTATCAACTCTGTCAGATCCTCCGGAAAACCATAGGTGTCCTTCAATTCAAACACTTTTTTACCGGATATTTCCTTAGATTTATTATTAGTGATGATGGTGTCGAGTAAATTCAATCCTTGATCCAATGTTCTCAAGAAAGATTGTTCTTCTTCCTTAATTACGTTTTCAATTAACTGCTTTTCATTTTTAATTTCCGGAAAGGTCTTGCTCATACTTTTACTCAAAACATTGACCAATCTATAGATAAATGGCTCTTTTTGATTTAAAAATGTAAATCCATACCGAATCGCTCTTCTCAATATCCTTCGAATAACATATCCCGCTCCGGTATTACTCGGTAACTGCCCATCGGCTATGGCAAATGCAACCGCCCGTATATGATCTGCGATAACGCGAATAGCAATATCCATTTTTTCAGATTCCCCGTATTTTGAACCCGTAATCGTAACGATCTCACGTATTATTGGTGTAAAAACATCGGTATCATAATTCGATTGCACATTTTGTAAGACCATACATAACCTTTCAAAACCCATTCCGGTATCCACATGTTTTGCCGGTAATTTTTCAAGGGATCCATCCGCCTTACGGTTGAATTCGATAAAAACCAGATTCCATATTTCAATTACCTGAGGGTGATCTTGATTGACGAGATCTTTTCCTGGGATCTTAGCTTTTTCTTCTTCAGATCGTATATCAACATGAATTTCACTACAAGGTCCACAGGGTCCCTGCGCTCCCATTTCCCAAAAATTATCCTTCTTGTTCCCGTTAATAATTCTATTGGTATTAACGTAGTCCCTCCAATAATCATAGGCTTCCTGATCGAACAGGAGATTATCTTCCTTATCTCCTTCAAAGACCGTTACATATAAGCTGCTTTTATCAATTTTAAAAACCTCTGTCAGCAGTTCCCATGCCCATGCTATTGCCTCCTTCTTAAAGTAGTCTCCAAAACTCCAATTTCCGAACATCTCAAACATGGTATGATGGTAAGTATCCATCCCAACCTCCTCTAGATCATTATGTTTTCCAGAAACTCTTAAACATTTTTGAGTGTCAGCAATCCTGTTATTTACAATTTTTTTTTGCCCAAGGAAATATTCCTTAAAAGGAACCATACCCGCATTGACAAACATCAAGGAAGGATCGTTCTTTTGAACCATAGGGGCAGATGCTACTATTTTATGTTTTTTAGAAGCAAAAAAATCTAAAAATTGTTTTCTAATTTCCTGTGAAGTCATAAATTATAGTTAAAGCTTTTCTATCAGTTTTTTCAGTATAACAAAAAAATTGTAATTTTGTTTTTGCACAATTGAGTTCTACAAAAATTCTCAAGCAAAAATACTATAATAATAGTTATGGCGAAGGTAAAATATTATTACGATTCTGAAACCCTGTCTTATAGAAAAATACAGCTAAGAAAGCGGGATAAGCTATCTAAAACAATAGTGTTTTTATTGGCATCTACTCTTATTGGTGGATTAATGGTTTTGATCATGTACCAATTTATAGAGTCGCCAAAACAAAAAGTTCTGAACAGGGAACTTCAAAACATGAAATTGCACTATGAGCTGTTGGATAAGAAAATGAAACAGGCAAGCAATGTTTTAGAAGGCATTCAACAAAGAGATAATGATATTTATCGTGTATATTTTGAAGCAAATCCTATTCCTGACGAACAGAGAAAAGCAGGTTTTGGAGGTGTTAACAGGTATAAATCGTTAGAAGGATTTAATAATTCGGAAATGATTCAGGATGCTACAAGAAATATAGATATTCTGTCTAAACAATTATATGTACAATCAAAGTCTTTAGATGAAATTATTGAATTAGCTTCAGGTAAAGAAAAGTTATTGGCAGCTGTTCCGGCGATTCAGCCGGTAAGCAAGGAGGATTTAACCCGAATGGCTTCCGGGTATGGTTGGAGGTTAGACCCATTTACAAAAGCTCGAAAGATGCATTCCGGAATGGACTTTACGTCGCCACGGGGAACCCCAATATATGCCACAGGAACTGGTAAGGTAATTAGAGCGGATAATAGATCAACAGGTTATGGAAAGCACATTAGAATTGATCATGGCTTTGGATATGTCACTTTATATGCTCACTTATCA
>DAOUPU010000100.1 GCA_030625995.1 Flavobacteriaceae bacterium | reverse complement strand
CTTGTCATTATTGGAACATCAATAATTGCTGTTGGTTTAATTTGGAGTTTGCACTTTCCTATTAACAAACACTTATGGACAAGTTCATTTATTTTATTGACAGCAGGCATGAGTTTCTTAATATTGGCAATTTTCTTTTGGCTGATAGACATAAAGAAGTATAAAAAATGGGCCTTCTTTTTTAAGGTTATTGGGGTGAATTCATTGACCATATACTTTGCATACAGTTTTATTGATTTCACCTATACGTCCAACAGGATATTTGGGGGGTTGTTAAGTCCTATCGACGAGAAATGGCATGCAACACTTATCTCAATTGGGGCTCTGGGTCTAGTTTGGATATTCTTATACATACTTTACCGCAATAAATTATTTATCAAGATATAGGGGTTATATAAAATTAAAACGCACCTTTTTCCATTTCTTTAACCGCATAGTCACATGCTCTGGCAGTTAAAGCCATAAAAGTAAGAGAAGGACTTTTATAAGAAACCGACGGCATACACGAGCCATCTGTAATAAAGAGGTTCTTAATATCGTGACTTTGATTAAAACTGTTCAAAACCGAAGTTTTAGGATCTTTACCCATTCTTGCCGTACCGGTAAGATGTGTCGAATCTCCAATGATGTGTGTCCCATCATGTACTTTAATATCTTTTAATCCCATAACTTCCAACATTTCGTAAACTTGCTCTTTCATGTCCTTCCTCATTTTCATTTCATTTTCCTTAAAATCAGCCGTTATCTTAAGTATTGGAAGACCCCATTTATCCTTTTTATTTTCGTCCATTTCCACTTTGTTCTCATAGTAAGGTAAGCATTCACCATAAGCATAAAGCCCCATAGTCCAGGCTCCGGGTTTGGTCAGTTTTTCCTTAAAATCCATACCAATCCCTACCTGATTGGGGTTGATCCCAATTCTTCTAGCCCCCCCATAGACACCATAACTTCTTAAAAATTCTTTCTCTTGTCCATGTATGTTTCTGAAAGCAGGAATGGTCAGACCGGCAGGTCTAAAGCCTTTATAATACTTGTGTTGAAAGCCATCCATCACCCCCGAACCACCTATGTTTTTATGATGATCCATAAGATAATGTCCTAGAACGCCGCTGCTATTTGCAAGCCCATTTGGAAAAGTTGGTCTTTTTGATCGCATTAAAATACCGGTTGTTGCCAAAGTTGATGCACAAAGAAAAATTACCCTCGCATAATACTCTGATTTTTCCTTAGTTATAGAATTTATTACTTTTACACCTACAACCTTTTTTTTTTCTTCATCGTAAATAATTGTATCTACAATTGTGTTGGGTACCAATGTTAGTTTTCCCGTTCTTTTAGCGGCGGGTAGGGTTGAGCTGTTGCTTGAAAAATAACCACCAAACGGACATCCTGTATGACACATGTCTCTTGTTTGACATTCTGATCTTCCATAAAATTGCCCCGGTTTAATTTTTGTGAGATGGGCTACACGATTTGGTACTAGTTTTCTATCCGCATAGTGATTCTCTAACTTGTTTTTGACCGCCTTTTCTACAACATTCATGTCAAACGGTGGCAGGAATTTTCCATCGGGGTAATGATCCAAATCTTCATTGGTGCCGCTTACACCGATATATTCTTCAATATAATCATACCACGGTGAAATGTCCTTATATCGTATGGGCCAATCTGTACCATTTCCATCCTGAATATTTCTTTTAAAGTCGTAATCACTCATTCGGTAGGTGCCCCTTCCCCAAAGCAAAGATCTTCCTCCGCTCTGATATCCTCTAAACCATCTTGCCGGTTTGTTTTTTGGACTTTCTATGGGATGGTCCTTATCATTAACAAAAAATTGTTTGCTCGACGCATCAAAGTTGTATTTAGTACTTTGCATATATTGTTCTTCCTTCACCTTTTTCGAATCATAATTCCGATGTTTATATTCCCATTGAGCCTTGTTAGTAGTATTATAATTTTCTATATGCTTCACTTCTCTACCTCGCTCAAGAACAAGTGTCTCATATCCCTTCTCTGTAAATTCTTTAGCCGCCCAACTCCCGGTCATTCCCCCGCCGACAATCAATACGTCATATTTGCCTTTTTTTTCCATGATTTACATTCTATTGCCAATTATGATTCTGTCGTCAGGTTTTAAATCAACTTCCCCCACATAAGGTCCCGGAATTGGCATATAATTCAAATTTTGCTTTACACCTTGTTCTGTTGTAAAATATATGGTGATCGTAAGATGTTTGAAAGTATAATAGAAGGGCACCAATTCATCATATTCCTGTTCCATTATTTCTTTGTCGATTTTTTCGAGATAGGTATATTGTTCCGATTCATTAAGTTCAACAAATCGGCTACCTGTATTTGACTCGCAATCTTTATCAAATTCTGAGAGTCCTTGTAAAAAATTTTGCTTAACCTCTTCTTCAAAAACATCCTGAAGTAATAGATCCATAAACAAATCTACCTTTACATCCGAAGCACTAGGGCTAGACGTCCTGGGTAGGATATTATCTGCAATGGCTTTTATCAGGTTATCTTGTTCGTCACTCAATACCAAAAGGTCTCTTGTATTTAAAACCTGATCCTGACAGCTTTGCAAAGCAGTTAAAATAGTAGGGGCTAAAAAAGTCGATTTTAATATCCATGAAATTTTTATAACTGCTTCTCTTCTTTCCATAATATTATTTGATCATCAATACTTTTTAAAAGTATGCTAATGTAAATAAATCTAATTTGAATATTTCAAAGATTACAGATCAAAATCTAAAATGTTTACTTCCTACAATATCTGTAATAGTCTATATGTTTTCATTGATCTAATTTAAATAATGGAAAAGCTGGAAAACTATCGTAATAAATTAATTATCTTTCATATACTTATAAAAACACTTACATTTGATTGCTTTTATTAAAATATGGTTTGCAATACTACAAATAAAAACTAATATAGTGCTCTCGTTCAACATTGAATATCAATTTCGAATTTTATTATAAAAATGGAAGCTCATAAAATAAATGTATTAAAAATAGGATTGTTTTTAGTAATCGCATTCTTTTTTCAATGTCAGAAAAAGCGTAGTCATATGGACGAACACACCATGATAAGACAAAATACCTCAGAAGAAATTACTATGAAAGTAATTACATCAGTTTATGGAACTACCGAAAATGGCGATCGAATAAATTCTTTTGCGCTTCAGAACAATAATAGGATTGAAATTGAGATCATAGAGTACGGGGCAATCGTGGCGACCATTAAAACTCCGGATAAGAATGGAATTATTGAGGATATTACTTTGGGTTATGATGAGCTTTCAGGTTGGGAAAATGACCCGTATTACTTTGGTGCAACTATTGGTCGTGTAGCAAACCGAACCGGTGGGGCACAATTTATATTGGACGGCAAGACCTATGATTTGGCTCCAAATACACTACCGGATTTTGGAAATAACCATTTGCACGGAGGGATAAAACCATTCAATAAAGTAGTGTGGAAGGGGAGTGAATTTAAAAATGACCAGGAAGTTGGTGTTGTATTTGAGTATTTAAGCAAAGATGGGGAAGAAGGGTACCCCGGTAATCTAAGCTGTCGGGTAATTTATTCCTTAAATAATAAGAATGAGCTAAAAATTATTTACAAAGCAAATACCGATCAAAAAACTATTGTTAATGTGACCCATCATAGTTATTACAATTTGGCTGGAGCTGGAAACGGAACCATTTTAGATCAGTTAGTTTCTATTAATGCAGATGAGTTTACTATGGCAGATGAAAATTTGATACCTACCGGTGAGATCTTACCGGTAATCGGTTTGCCAATAGATTTCAAAGAAGCGCGTTCCGTTGGTTCGCGGATGGATGAAATGCAAATGAAGAATTTTAAGGGTTATGACCTAAATTATATCGTTAACCATGAGGAAGCAGGAGATATGGATTTTGCCGCTTCTGCGAAAGATATGAAAAGTGGTAGAAAGTTAGAGGTCTTTACAACACAACCTTGTATGCATTTTTACACCAGTAATTTTTTAGATGGAAAACCTGGTAGAAGTGGTGCTAGTTATATTCAATATGGAGCTTTTTGTTTTGAGCCACAAGCATATCCGGATGCGGCTAACAAATCCAATTTTGAATCTATCGTCATAAGCCCTGAGGATACTTACGAACAAAAAATAATTTATAAGTTTTCCGTGGTTGAATTGAGTAAAAACTAATTATTATAAAAACTTTTGAAACCAAGATAAAAATAGAAGTGCCAAAATCGAGCAATTTATTAGAAGAGGATTATGTTCGTTTTCTGCAAACCTCTCTAGACCTTCTTAAAGAACATCCTATCTATTTAAACGCAAATGAAGGAGTAGAAGTTTTGGAGCTGGCACATCTATTACCACAGGTTTCGGAAACAATGCTTGCGATCTATATTGGAATCAATGATGCGGTCTGTAATAAAGGGCTGGTTACTCCATTTCTCCCGAGGCATTCACACAATAATGTTTTTGTTTTTGATTCGAATGTTTATTCAGGAAAAAGCGATATCCCTCTGGGTACTATTGATGCAAAAAATATTATAAATGGGTTTCAGCCTCCAAACGAATCTTGGAATAGTGATTGGACTTACGTTATGATCGAAGATCCCACAAGATCTTTTAATAGTTTGTGGAAAGAGAAAGGGTATATTGATATGATACCGGCAAAATTTGAGGATTTCACTATGATGAACGATCATCAAAAGAGTAGTGTTTGCATTTTTATCGATCCGGAAGCATTTGAGCATAATGTGAACAGAAATAGAAGTTATTTAAAACAAGCCCGTCATAGGGGGGAGCAAATGGCAATGGATTTTGTTATTCCGGATTTGCTCGAAGGGGAAGTGACCGGGCTTGTTCCTGTTATTTTACATCAGGGAGAAAAACTTTATGTTGCTCGACCTGATTTTCAGCCATGTGCACAGTGCTGGAGTAATATTAATCCAATGAGTGATGGCTATGCCGTGATTAATGAAAATTCGGCTGTTCCGTTAAATTTAGTGATATCAAAGCCCCCGATTGATAGCAAATACAGAAGTATATTAATACCGCCAGCCGGCAGTGCAGATAATACGACCGATTGGTTTTTCAGAACTAAAGATCTGTACAGAACACCAATTAAACAAGGCCATATTGGAGGTTAAATTTTACAAGAGTTAATTTAAGTGTATGAAGCGAACATTAATTTTATCCACAATCATTGCGGCCCTAGGGGGCTTATTGTTTGGCTTTGATACAGCCGTTATTTCAGGAACAACCTCCTGGTTATCTCAGGAGTTTGATTTGTCAAAATTTGAATTAGGATTTACAGTGGCCAGTGCACTGATCGGCACAATAATAGGTGCTGTTATTATTGGAAAATTTAGTGATAAATATGGCAGAAGATCCGTGCTGTTTATTCTTGCATTATTGTATTTTGTTTCTGCCATTGGATCGGGTACTGCATGGGATTGGTCCAGTTTTATTTTTTTTAGATTAATCGGTGGAATTGCTGTAGGTGGAGCTTCGGTAGTTTCGCCAATGTATATCGCTGAAATTTCCCCGGCAAAATTAAGAGGTAGATTAGTGGCCGTTGCTCAGTTAAATATCGTATTGGGCATGCTCCTGGCCTATTTTTCGAATTATATAATAAATGGATTGGATCTTGGAGCAGTAGAGTGGCGATGGATGTTTGGCGTAGAAGCCATACCGGCAGCTTTATTTTTTGTGTTTTTGTTCACAACCCCCCGATCTCCAAGATGGTTAGTGGCAAATGATCTTGTCGATGAAGCAAAAGAGGTTTTGGATAAATGTGGAACCGATTCGGGAAATGCAGAGGAGGAAATTGTGGAGATTCAAAAGTCTTTGGATACCCAACACCACTCGCTAAAAGAACCTTTCTTTACAAAGAAATACAGAACCCCAATCATGCTCGCGGTACTGCTTGCTTTGTTTAATCAGCTTTCTGGAATCAACGCTGTACTGTATTATGCTCCTGATATATTTAATATGGCAGGATTTGGCAAAAGTGCAGCACTATTGAACAGTATGGGAATAGGAGGTGTTTTGTTTATTTTTACGATTGCTGCCATGGCGGTAATAGACAAAATGGGTCGAAAAAAAATCATGGTCATAGGATCCATAGGTTATATCATTAGTTTGAGTACTATCGCATGGGCTTTTCTAACCTATGGCGATAATTTTACTGAGGCAGGCAGTATGATCGTATTAATGAGCGTTTTTCTTTTTGTAGCATCTCATGCCTTCGGACAAGGATCTATTATTTGGGTTTATTTGAGTGAAATATTTCCAAATAGAGTCAGGGCACGTGGTCAATCATTGGGTACCTCAACACATTGGATAGCAGCAGCAATAATATCCTGGACATTTCCATTAATCGCCGAAGTATCAGGCGGATATACATTTGCTTTTTATGCCGCATGTATGGTTGTACAGCTCTTTTGGGTAATCTTTAAAATGATAGAGACCAAAGGGATTTCCCTGGAAGATATTCAGAAAAAGTTAAATATTAAATAATAAATGTGTTCGTATGAATTATAGAGTGGGAGATATTTTGATCCTGGTCTTTTTAACAACATGGGTTGCAAATTGTCAAAAACAATTGCAATCCTTTCCGACAGGTGCAACGATAGATTCTAAAGTTATTCGGTATAGTGAATATGGCGATAATTGGTTTTCTACATGGGGTAGGGACGGTGCTTTCTACACTTCACAATGTGATGGCAGAGGTTGGCTGGATAAAAATGGAAATCAAAGAGAGTTTAAAAATAATCAAATTTGGCGCCTAACGGGCCATCCTGAAAACTCCTTACAAGCAGAAATGTTGGTAGGGTATCCTGATTATTCACGAACAGGGATTACCGAAATTTACGGACCAGTTATTCCGCCCGATAACCCAACAAAGTTTCCGCTGCCTAACAGTAAGGAAAGAGACGGCTGGAATTGGTATGGCTATGGAATTGTGTCAATTGATGGCAATATGTATCAATTTATATCCCACTTTGCCGAAAGATATGGGTGGGGTTGGTTTGATGGCACCCAATTGATCTGGAGTCCGAAAGATGATGAAAAGTGGCTTCGTTGGAATGGCTCGGATACGTCTGATCGAAATCGTTGGCTCTTGAATGAAGGAGAGAACAAACTAATGTTCTTCAATGAACCGGAATATGCTTTTTCATTTATTTCGGTGGCCCAATTCGGGAGAGATTATGAAGAAAATAAGGATAGTTATGTATATCTCTATTCACCGGAAGGGAAATTGAAATCCTCCACTTTGAGCATGGCGAGGGTAAAGAAGGAGGATATTTTGAATAGAAGTAAATGGAGTACTTTATAAGAATAAATGATAAAGGAGTGGCAGAATGGGCGATGGGCGATATCAACAAAAGGGGTATTGTACATCAATTTCCGGAAGGCTGGGGATTTTACTCCTGGTCGCCCAGCGTTGTTTGGAACGAAGAGTTAGGAGTTTTTATTATGGTTACTGGTGGAACCCAACGTCCGGGAACCGGAGATCCTATGTCAACAAGGCCTCATAACGAATCAGGGAGTCTAATGCTATTATATGCTGAAAAACCATGGGGTCGATGGAAGCAATTTTATTATAATATAAATTGGAAAGTAGGAGAGGATCTCAACCGTACTTATCTACCGCAATTATCTTCCAAATGGATTTCGGATGAAGGTAAATCCATGTATATTATTTTTTCCGATGCCGCTCGAAAACCTAACAATTACTATAAATTGAACATGACAAAAGTAAAAATTGAAATGAGTAAATAGAACTAATTTATAACTTGTAACCCGTTTAGCGGTTAAAAAGCTAAAGCGTGTTTAATGTATTAATTGGTTTATTATTCATTTTGTTGATGTACTGTAATAGGGTTAATCCTGCCATTTTGGTTATTATTCTGGTTGCTAATCCAATAAATGTTTTTGCATAATTTCTTTTTACCATAAACTGATCGGTTAATTGAGAGAAAATAGTTTCAATTCTCTTTCTTGTTTTCTTGAAAATATATGGGTAGGGTTTAAACCCTTTCTGATTACTTCTCATAGGGGTTTCAAGTTTAATTTGAACAGAATTAAATAGATCAATTTGATATGGATCTGAAAGATATCCACTATCTGCTAATAACGTGCAATTATTAATTGTTCCATGCTTTATATCATTTAAAAAACCTATATCGTGAACACTTGCTTTTGTAATATCCATTTGCTTATAAACTCCATTAAGTGAGACTACTAAATGTAATTTGTATCCAATATAGTATTGCTTATTTACAGCAGAATATCCTTTATCACAAGATGTTTCATAATTTTCTCTACAAACTTTGGTT
>DAOUPU010000213.1 GCA_030625995.1 Flavobacteriaceae bacterium | reverse complement strand
ATAAATAGAAAAAATTGTTCCTACCGATACATTTACATCAATATTCGATGAACCATCCAAGGGATCAATTAAAACAATATATTTATTGTCGTGTGCTTTGTTCTTCCCTTCGATAATAACAAAATTATCCTCTTCCTCACTCGCAATACCACAAACTATTTGACGATTAACCAAGGTTCGCATAAAGACTTCATTGGCATAGACATCTAATTTTTGTTGATCTTCTCCCTGGATATTGGTCTCCCCTGCATCCCCAAGAATATCTACCAGTCCCGCCTTATTTACTTCATGATTCACCACTTTCGATGCCAATTTTATTGAGCTTATCAGGCTGGATAATTCTCCCGAAGAATATTGAAAGTCTTTTTGGTTGTCTATGATATATTCACCTAAGGTAGTATGGTTTTTCATTGATTTGGTTTTATATAGTTAGATCGATTGATAACCCAAAGATATTTTAAATTCAATAATAAATATGATTAAATTTGACAAAAATTTAAAGCGAACTATCAAATGAAAATTCGAGAAGCGAATCCGTCGGATATGCCATCTGTATTGAGATTAATAAAAGAACTGGCCAAATTTGAAAATGAACCCGAAGCCGTAGAAGTAACTGTTGAGAACTTAATCAAGAGCGGGTTTAAGAAAAACCCGGCTTTCAAAGCTTATGTTGCGGAGATAGAGGAGAGAATAGTTGGAATGGCTCTATTTTACGAAAGGTATTCCACCTGGAAAGGTGAGTCCATTCACCTGGAAGATCTAATAGTAGAGGAAAATTTCAGAGGAAAAGGTATTGGAAATGTATTGTATACCGAAGTCTTAAAATATGCTTATAAAAATAATTTCAAACGTGTTGCCTGGGAAGTTTTAGATTGGAATACCCCGGCAATCGACTTCTATGAAAGTACGGGAGCGAAGCTTTTAAAGGAATGGAGAGTTGTACACATGGATGAAAAATCATTATATCACTTTACTCAAAATATTACTTAACTTATATATGATAATTACAAAATTTTAAATCAATGAAAATCTATAAGTTTGGAGGAGCCTCAGTAAAAGATGCTGATGGCGTTAAAAATTTTCTAAAAATTTTGAAAGAAGTGGGCTACGATGAAACGCTGATCATCCTTTCGGCTATGGGAAAGATGACGAACGCTTTCGAAAAAATTACTTCTTCATATTATAATAAGAACAAAGACCTTTCCCTTAATATAGAAACTGCAATCACCTTTCATAAAGATATTATCGAAGATCTGTTTGTTAATTTAAAGACTGAAATATTGGCTGAAATTGAAGGTATTTTTGATGAACTCTTATTTTTTACCGATAATAATTCTGTTACAGATTACAATTATATTTATGATCAGATAGTGAGCAAAGCTGAATTAATATCCACTAAAATTTGCAGTTTTTATCTTTCGGAAAATGGCATACCTAATAAATGGCTGGACGTTAGGAAATGTATTAAGACAAACAGCGATTATAGAAGAGCGGGAGTAGACTGGGAGAAAACCTCAAGACTGATAAAAGAGCATGTAAATGGTTCTTCCTTGATCATTACGCAAGGATTTATTGCTTCGGATCACAATAATAACACTACGACTTTGGGTAGGGAAGGATCAGATTATACAGCAGGAATTTTCGCTTACTGCCTGGATGCTGAAAAAACAATTATTTTTAAAGATGTTGCAGGAGTCTTGAATGCGGATCCCAGAAACTTTGATGATACAATTTTATTAAACCAAATTTCTTATAGGGAGGCAATAGAAATGGCTTTTTACGGCGCTTCGGTTATCCATCCGAAAACTCTGCAGCCTCTTCAAAGAAAAGAAATTCCATTATTTGTAAAATCTTTTAAAAACCCGAAAAATGAAGGTACTATAGTTTGCAAAGGAGCAAATTTAATACCAAAAACACCCTGTTTTATTGTAAAGAAAGATCAGATACTCTTGTCCATTTCAGCAAAGGACTTTTCATTTATAATGGAAGATGATATAAGTGAAATATTTGATTTCTTCCATCAATATAAATTGAAAGTTAATCTGATCCAAAATTCAGCAATAAGCTTTTCTGTTTGTCTTGAAGATAATTTCAACGCATTCAATAAGTTATATGAAAAACTTAAATTAAATTACCTTTGTTTATACAATAAAAATGTATCCCTTTTTACGATCAGACATTTTACCAAAGCTTCCATAATGAAAATAGAGAAGAATAAGGAAGTTTTAGTAAAACAGTTGAGCAGAGAAACTGTTCAAATTGTTGTAAAAAATTGAAATTATTATATGAGTTTAGTAACTTCTAAAGAAATAGCAAATATCCTGCATTTGGATAAATATGGTTTTTTAGGGACCTCACTCGGTTGGATATTACTAAAAACTTTACGCATTACTAAATTGAACAAAATATATAATAAGCATAAAAATAAAAGTGATATTGAGTTTTTAGATGCTATTTTAAACGAAATAAAAATAGAATTTCAGATTCCGAAAGAAGATCTAAATAGGATACCTATACAAGGACCATTTATAACAATTTCAAATCATCCTTTAGGGGGAATAGATGGTGTGTTATTATTAAAATTACTTGTCGCACGAAGACCGGATTTCAAAATAATTGCAAATTTTCTGTTGCACAGAATTGAACCGCTAAAAAAGTTTGTTATGCCTGTTAACCCTTTTGAAAACAGACAGGAAGCACAATCAAGCATGGCAGGTATAAAAAGTGCTCTACTTCATTTACAAAACGGAAATCCGCTCGGAATTTTTCCTGCAGGCGAAGTGTCAACTTATAAAGACGGAAAATTGGTTGTGGACAAACCATGGGAACCGGGCGCAATTAAATTGATAAAAAAAGCAAATGTTCCGGTTATTCCAATATACTTTCATGCTAAAAACAGTAAGCTTTTTTATTTTCTATCAGGAATGAGTGATACGCTTCGAACGGCTAAATTGCCTTCTGAATTTTTGTCTCAAAAAAATAGAACTATTAAAGTAAGAATAGGAAAACCAATATCTGTTAAAGAACAGAATAACTTTAAAAATTTAAGCGACTTGCAAAATTTTATTCGAAAAAAAACTTATATGTTGGCACATCCGTTCGAAAAAACAACAAATGTTCTAAGGACCTCAGCCTTAAAATTTTCTAAAGCACCAAAAAAAATTATTGAGGCAATAAGCTTGGAAAAAATAGAAAATGAAATTGATGGTTTAGATAATAATAATTCATGTTTGTTAAGTAGCAAGAATTACAAAGTATATTTGGCTGATAGTCTACATATTAATAATATTTTATTCGAAATTGGAAGATTGAGAGAAAAAACCTTTCGTGAAGTTGAAGAGGGAACAAATAATGAGTATGATTTAGACAAATACGACAATTTTTATAAACATATGTTTTTATGGGATGATAGTGCGAAAAAAATTGTCGGAGCCTATAGAATGGGATTGGGGAAAATGATTTTTAAAAAATATGGTATTGAAGGATTTTATTTAAATGAACTTTTCAAAATTGAACCCGAATTACATACCATGATGAAGAGAACAATTGAAATGGGAAGGGCTTTTATTATTAATGAATATCAGCAAAAACCTATGCCGCTATTTTTATTATGGAAGGGAATTGTTCATGTGACTTTGAGATATCCGGAGCATAAATATCTTATGGGAGGTGTAAGTATAAGTAATAAATTTTCTAACTTTTCCAAATCGTTAATGATAGAATTTATGAAATCTAACTATTACGATCCCTATATCGCTCAATTTGTAAGACCTAAAAAGGAATACAAGGTAAAACTGAATGACGTTGATAAAGATTTTGTCTTTGACACAACAAAAGCTGATGTAAATAAATTTGATAAGATCATTGACGAACTGGAGCCTGGAAATTTGCGTTTACCGGTTTTACTAAAAAAATATATAAAACAAAACGCTAAATTAGTGGCTTTTAATGTCGATCCGAAATTTAATAACGCAGTGGATGGATTAATGTATCTTCGTATTGCCGATTTACCGGACAGTACAGTAAAGCCTGTTCTGGAAGAATATTTGGCAGAGTTAGAGAAAAAATTAAGTGTGAATAAACTAATTATATAATGAAACGAGCATGAATTTTATTAATCATAAATTACACACAAAGGAATGATTAAAAAAAATCATGGGAGAGCGGAGCGGTTCCATCTGTTTACAAATTTTGGAATTACTTTATGTTTTTAAAATTTTAACCAGATGAATAAGAAACCTAAAATTGCTGTTATCGGAGGTGGAAGTTGGGCGACTGCCA